>JALYVD010000209.1 GCA_030853405.1 Acidobacteriota bacterium
GCCTTGATATGCACACGAAGGACGCAAGAGCGCAAGGCGAAACCGAACAGCGGCTTTATGCGCTGAATGCGTGGCGAGAAACGCCGTTCTATAGTGATCGCGAGCGTGCCGCGTTGGAATGGGCAGAGCGATTGACGCTGATCGCCGGGAAAGATGTGCCGGACGAATTATATGAGCGCATGAGGGAGCACTTTAGTGAGGAAGACATCGTATGCCTTACACTAGCCGTGGTGCAGATCAACGGTTACAACCGTCTCGCTATCTCGGTCCGCGCACCAGCTGGTACCTATCAAGCGGGGCAACCCCGTCCTAGTAGCGCGACGGCATAGGCTCTCCCCGCGTCAAGTTCCATCCGAAGAGGCGATGCGGTTCTCGGGCGGCGTTCGGAACGCGTGTGTTTTCTGTTAAACCTTAATCTGTATGCGTTTCCTGATGATTCTCGCGCTGGCCGCCAAAGCCGGCTACGCCGCTCAACCGCCCGCCGCCTCTGACTATCGGACGCTTTGGCGATACCAGGGCACCTGGCAAGTTACGCCGAAGAGCCATCCTGCGGGAAGCAAGCCGGATGTACTCATCAACCAGTGCTCGGTATTAAGCAAGTTCTTTGCCTGCGGACAGAATGTGAACGGGCAGCCTGGTGGACTCGTGGTCTTTATTCCGAACGGCAAGCCGGGCCATTTCTACACGCAGACCATCATGCCGGAAGGCCGTGCCACGGGACGCGACGACCTGGAGATCTCCGGTGAGAAATGGGTTTATTCCAGCCGCCGCGATGAAGGCGGAAAGACGACCTTCTATCGCACAACGAACACATTCAGCGGCAAGAACCACATTCACTATGAGCAAGCGCAATCAACGGACGGGAGCCAATGGACCGTCCAGAGTTCAGGCGATGAAGTGCGGGTGGGCGCCGCGTCGGCAAATGCCCGCTGATGCTTAGACGCCTATGCCGGGTCAGCACTGGGTGCGACCGCTTTAACTTCAGACCGGCGGCTCGCTGGGCGTCTGAAACTTGCGTGGAATGAACGTGCCGCAGTAGACCGCGCGCACTTCACCAGGCGCCACCTGTTCGATGGCCTGCGAAATTGCCGCAACGTGATGTTTCACGACGGGCCAATGATTATCTGACATGTAGACCAGAGCGATCTTTCGACCGGTCATGTTCTGTTCATACCGGATCGTCTTGTCACCGGACAGAAGCACGTCGAAGCCGGCATTCTCGGCGGCAGCTAGCAAGCCTCCATTCTTCAACTCGGCCCAGCCAACAGCCGCACGCTTCACATCATGACCGACAAGGAACCGCTCTAGCGGGCGCGGCACGTTCTGATCGAACAAGACCTTCAATGGCCGGGCACTACTACCGTCTGGTGCTCGCGTGCATACGTCAGAAGGCTGCGAACGTCCTCGACCCGGACGTCATAGTTATAGGCGATTTGCTCGGGTGTTTCGCCGAGTTCCGCCGATTCGGGGATCGCGTCGGCTGGCACGCGGCTTTTCTTGATCAACGGCACGCCGCTGACCTTGCCTGGCATCATCTCGACAAGATCACAGCCTGACCAGTCCACACCTCGATTTTACTGCATTTTGCCGCGATCGTGCGCCGAACGCCCGCTGATATTCACACGCCAACAGCCGCGCCCGGATAGTTCGTCAAGTGCTCGCGCGCAAGAATGTGATCCAGATGATGCTGCAGATGGAGAATGTAGTCGTCAATCAGGAATTCCAACGTGACAGGTTCGCGATCGCCGATCTTGCAAGGCGCTTGCAGGCGTTCGTCGGGAATTTGCTCCACCAGGGTCGCAAGCGAGAAGTTCACACGTTCCCATAACTCAAGCAACTCCGTCCACGGCGTGTCCGCGTAACCGCCAAGGTCCGCCCATCCAGTACCATCGTAGGTCGCTCCCGTGTACCGGCCTTCGAGGGCGGCAACAGTAAACCGCGCCCGGTTGTTCGTGGCTGAGTCGAGCAGATGCCCCAACTCCTGTTTGCAGGACCATCCATCGCCTCCGGCCCTGCGCGTTGCCGACTCGGCTTCTGAAATCTCGTGCAGCTTTCGGCTTTCCTCCGCAACTACTCTCTTCAATCCTTCAGACAGTATGGTAGCCATCACGACCTCTCGAATCCGATTAGTTTCTTCGTGTAATTCAGGCTCTCATCCAAAGCGTCGCGCTCCCGTTGCGCTTCGTCCTTCGTCTCCCCGGCCTCATCCTTGTAGGGTTTTCCGCGTTCTGCAAGCGTCTCGAACCTCTCAAATTCCCAAGCTGGTGTTGTTTTGTACGCCTCCCAGAAGGCAGGGTCTCGATAAGGGAAGACGCGGGGTCCCAGCAAAATCGTCTCCATCGAGAGCGCCTTGCCCGGACACCATTCGCAATACTTCCGTACGTAAGAATCAATGTCAACGTCTCCGCGTCCCATCTGGACCCAAGTCACCGCCGCGCCTTGTGGAACGTTCCACACCGCACTGTCGCGGACATGGCTGGTCAACACATATGGATGCAGTACTTCGAGCGTTAAATGCGGGTCTTCCAACGTCCACAGAGGATTGCCGGAATCGAGGCACACGCCAACGAAATCTGACCCCGCTTCGTCTACCAGCATCTTCAACTCACGCGCCTGCATATCGCCAGCGTGGTTCTCGATGGCAATCTTCACGTTCTGGTCCACTGCCTTCGAACGCATATTCTTCAACACGCGAACCATATCCCCGATATGCGCCTCAATCGGCCCCGGCCTGCGGTCGTCCGCGCTTCCGAGGACACACCTAACGATCTTCGACCCGACGATATTCGCCGCGTCGATCATTCGCCCGAGTTGCTGTTCCGCAGTACCTTGAGAGGCGTCGAACATCTTCGAACTCGGGCAAATAGACTTCATCCCGATCTCAACTTCGATGCCCAACTCTTCCGCGTGCCGCCGGACATTGCGGAGGTTTTCCGGTTCGAGACTTCCGAGGAAGCGGATCTCAGAGAAGTGGACAACCTGGACATGCCGCTCCGCGCAGTAATCCAGATAGTGAATCGGTGTCCAGTTTTGGCCGCGCAAACTAAAGATATCGACCCCGAGCTTTACGGGCTTAGCAGGCGAAGTTGACATAGCGGCAAGCGGCGCGGCAGCGGCAACGCCCAGAAATTCTCGTCGATTCATTACTTCTTGAATCGTCGCATATCGAACGCACCCACGCCGTCGGGCACACGCTCGTCCTTGATCGGGTCTCCCAAGCTGGTGTGCAACGGAACCACGCCCGCCCAGACCGGAAGCGCGTAGTCCTCTTCGTCGTCAATCGGGCCGCCGGTCCTCACCTTCGCTGAGGCTTCTTCAATCGGCAGCGCGAGAACGTGGGTGCCTTTAAGCTCCTGCTCGTTAGGCTGCCGCGCCTCTTCCCATCTTCCCGGCACAATGTGGTTCGTAAACCCCTGCAGAGCCTTCCACTTCTCGTCCCGTTCCGTAACCAGCCTCGCCTTCCCCAGCACCACAACAGACCGATAGTTCATTGAATGGTGGAAAGCCGACCGCGCCAGCACAAAAGCATCGACCAGCGTTACGGTAACGCAAACATCAAGTCTCTCGGCAGCCGTCCGGATCATTCGGCTTGCCGCCGACCCGTGTAGATAAATCGCATCCTCGATACGCGCGTATCCAGTCGGAATGACATAAGGCTGGCCGTCGATAACAAACCCGAGATGACAGACAAACCCTTCATCGAGAATCGAATGAATCTGCGCTTTGTCGTATACCGCCCGCTTCGGCAGTCTCCGCACGCGCGTTTTTTCGGTGGCCTCCAGGATACTCATGATCTATTTACTTTAGCGTCCCCAAACGACCGTCGATTTTGTACGGTTTCCCCAGACCGACATCCACGCTTTTCAAATTATCCGAATACTTCTACAGTCCGCGGAATGGACGGCGCACAATGAGGTATGCCGACATGGGAAGAGCTGAGGGTATCCCTAGTTGTTGCGGTCCTCGCTGCGGTGTCGCTTGCTCAAACAGCGCCGAATTCCGCACGGCCGCGAACCGGTAACCTGAGCGTGTACGAAGATGACGAGGTTCGAATCATAATCCCGGCCGGATGGAGTTGCGCGTCCGGCAACTATCCGTCTTTGGAACCCTATCGAGTGGGCGGAGCCGTCGTAGCAGGTAATTCAGTTCTGCAAGCCGACGGCCGGCTCCTTCTGCAGAAGGACGGGTACACACTTGCCTTGGTATACCGGACGCAGCACGCCAGCGGAGCGGTCGGAGGCCGCTTCATTGAAGCGTTCGACATTCCCTGGCTAGATCCCGATCAGGCGTTGACCTGCAGCTTCGTTCTTACACATCTCTCACAACCTGCCAACCGGACGGTTTTGTTTCGAAACATGCTGATGAATACGGGCATAGCCGACGTGCGAGCAAAATGCGGCATTCCCAAGGATCTTGGTAAATGGGCTCGTGAAGGGGTTGGAAAGCAAGTCATAGGTGAGCGGCGCTGGTACGGAGGTTACTTTACCCGCAACGGAGGGTATTTCTTCGACGAATCGGGAGACAGCTGTGAATCCAAGGTGTATTCGCTAACGTCTGCTGCCAAAACTCCCGCTGCGCTTCCCGACGCCGGGGACCAGCGTCTGTTGCAAATCATCGAGGACGCAATCGACATCGTAGACTCCATCCAGTACAAGCGCTGTGCGCCAAAGCCGTAATCACCGATGTGTTGAATCATTTCTGGAAATCGTGCAATCTCCAGAATCAGCGCGGAATAATCGCGGACTCCGAATCCGTGCTCGTTTGAGGCTGGCTCTGGAACCGAACGAGATATGCTCCATAGGTACACCATGAATCGCCGGAACTTTTCTAAGAACCTCGCGGGCGCAGCCGCACTCGCCGCCGTCGCCAGCAAATCTGCCCTAGCAGCGGAGGACAACACTCCACCTTTCCAGCTTTCAGTGATGCTGTGGACAGTCTTCAAGGGCCTGCCGTTCGAGCAGCGCCTGGAGAAATGCATTGAAGCGGGTTACAAGAATATTGAGCTAGTAGGCGAGTACAACAAGTGGTCCGAAGACGAGTTCAAGCGCAACGCCGCGAAAGCGAAGGAACTCGGAATCTTCTTCGACACGACCGCGGGACTCAAGCACCACGTCGGTAATCCGGCCGATCGCGACGCGATGCTATCCGACGTTCAACACGAACTGCCTATCATGGAACGGCTTAATTGTCCGGCCGTCATCCTCATGTCCGGAAATGTCGTTCCCGGAATGCCCCGTGAAAAGCAGTACGAGAGCTGCATCGAAGGGCTCAAGCGCGCTGCCGCTCTAGTCGAAGGAAAGCAGATCGCGGGTCAGCCCGTCCGCCTGCTTCTCGAAAACATCGATCCGGAAGAGAATCCCAAATACTACCTTCAGTCCGTAGCCGAAGGGTTTGAAATCATCCGGGCTGTGAATCACCCGCAAGTGCAATTTCTTTACGATTTCTATCACGAGCAGATCGCCGAAGGCAACCTGATCGAGAAGCTGGAAAAGAACATCCAGTACACGGGCCTGGTTCACATCGCGGACGTTCCTGGCCGTCATCAGCCCGGAACGGGCGAAATCAATTATGAGAATATCTTCTGCAAACTGGCCGAGCTTAAATACACGCGCATTGCTGCCATGGAATTCATGCCAAAGGGCGATGCAGTCGAGGAACTTCGCCGAGCCAAAGAGATGGTCCTCCGCTGCACGCGCGCATAGCCTTTAGAATCCGAGGTTTTCGCGGGCGTACTTAAGACAAGTCACTACGTTTGCGTCTTCAGTCTGAACGTGCTGCTGGTGCGAAAGCTGCGAGACCCGCGGCAATGGATTCTGACCCGGATGTTCTTGAACAAACCGCAGCGTCCGCGCCAGATAAAGGCCGTTCCGGTCCGGGAACGTCACCCAGTATTGGTCACTCAGGCAGGGCACCTTCAGTGGATCGCGCGTGATCATTTCGAGTGAGAATCGCACGTTCGGACGCGCCTGACGCACCAGTGAAATCGCATGGGGCAAGTCCAGATAGCCGTTCCCGAGCAGGACTTCGGATAGCAGGAAACCATCGTCTGCCGATTCGACGCCCATGTCCTTCAAGTGCGTGGAAACCGCGAACGGCGCGAGCTTCCCGATGACCTCCATCGGGTTGTCCAGCAGCGAGATGTTGTTGCCGAAGTCCAGACACACCCCGAAATACTCGTTGCCGTACTTTTTCATCAGTGCGACGAGTTCGTCCGCTGTCCAGTCCTTATGGTTTTCAAGCCCGAGCGGGATCTTGTACTTGTCCAAAAGCGGGCGAGCGGCTTCAATCGACCTATGGCTCTCGGCGACATGGGCCTCCCAGTCCGTGAGCGACTTGAACGTCTCATAGCGGCGCGTTCCGAGGCACGCTGACCGAAGCGCAACAGCTCCGACTGCTTTGGCGTTCTGAAGCGCATGTTCAAACGCAGCGGTGTCGTTGCCCTTCGGCATAGGCGCCATGGCTTCGATATACATCCCGTACTTCTCCGCGCGTGCACGAATCGTAGAAATGTCGCCGTTAATCGCCGACTGAATGCCTCCGGCCCCGAGTTGATGACAATGCTCAAGAAATTCCAATGTGTCTTTGGGACGCCACGCGAGCATGTACGAAGTAGTGGCAATACCAAGCGTGCTGTTAGATGTCTGGTTGGGACGTGCGGCCATAAGTGGGAGTGTCAGGGAACTGAATGCAAGAAAATCACGCCGATTCATTCGTTCACTCGTTGCGGACCTTTTTGCGGATCTCGTTGTGGACTGGTTCGCTGCTTGAAGAAAATAATCGTAATTAAGGCTGCGCCGAAACAGCAACCGGATAACATCAGCAGGGCGGGAGTCATGCTGTGCGTAGCATCTCGAATTCTGCCTACTAAGAATGGGCTGACGTATCCCGCCAGATTTCCCACCGAATTGATCCAGGCGATACCGGCTGAGGCGGCTGTCCCGGAGAGAATAGCTGTTGGGACCGCCCAGAATGTCGAATAGGAGCAGGCTATTCCGGCGGTCGCAATGGTCAATGCCAGAAGACCCATTACACCGGAAATCCCCGGCAGGGCGGACGCTGCAAATGCAACAGCGCCGATAATGCCTGTGAGCGCGATGTGCCAGCGGCGCTCCCCCGTTTTGTCCGAGTGATGGCCAACAACAACCATCGCAACAGCGGCTACCGCCCAGGGGATCGCAGTGAGGAGGCCGATGTTCAGCGGGTCTTTCGTGATGGTGTCTTTGATGATCTGAGGCAGCCAGAAACTGAGCCCGTAGTTGCCCATCACGAAACCAAAATAGACAAAACACAGCAGCCAGGTTTTGGTGCTGCGGAAGGCGTCCAGCATCGTGTGGTGATTCGGGCTTGCCGCGCGTTTATCGCTTTCATCCTCTTCAAGGCGCCGGGCGAGAAGCGCTTTTTCCCGCTCGTTCAACCACTTCGACTTTTGCGGCCGATCTTGGAGGAAGAACATTGTGACGATGCCCGCAAGTAGAGACGGAACAGCCTCGAAGATGTAAAGCCATTGCCAACCGCGCAAGCCGCCGAGCGAGGTGGCCTTTTCGAGAATCAATCCTGAAATAGGGCCGCCGATCACGCCGGACAAGGGAATGGCTGTCATGAAAGCCGCGATCACCTTCGCTCGATATTTGCTCGGATACCAAAACGTCAGATACAGAATCACGCCGGGAAAGAATCCGGATTCAACGACTCCCAGCAGGAAGCGCACGGCATAGAACTCGTGCGCGGTGTGAATGAACATAGTGCAGGCCGATACAAATCCCCACACGATCATGATGGGTCCCAGCCAGTACTTGGCCCCGATCCTTTGCAGGGCCATGTTGCACGGCACTTCAAAGAAGAAGTAGCCGATAAAGAAGATGCCCGCGCCCGCTCCGTAAACGGCGTCGGTGATGCCGAGATCCTGCTGCATCTGCAGCTTCGCAAACCCAACGTTTACGCGGTCTACATAAGCGAAGATGTAGCAAAGAAACAGGAACGGAATCAAGCGGCAAGTAACACGCCAGTAGACCCGTTTTTCGAACTCCGCTGAATACTCGTCCGTCACTTGCATCTGGTATTAGCGTGCCGTCCAGCCGCCGTCGATTACGATGTCGGTTCCGGTCATGAAGCCCGCGCCTTCCGAGCAGAGATAATTCGCGAGTGCCCCAATCTCTTCCGGATTGCCCCACCGGCCAACGGGAAGACTGGCGAGAAATTGCGAGTTCGCTTCGGGATTGTTCATCACTGCGTTGTTCATCTCTGTTCCGAAGGGGCCAGGGCTGATTCCATTCACCGTGATTCCTTCGCCAGCCACTTCGAGGGCCAGCGCCCGCGTGAGTCCGAGCAAGGCAGCTTTGCTCGACGAGTACGCGCTGCGGCCGGGCAGGGAAATGTGGCTCATGATCGAGGTCATGTTGATCACGCGCCCGTAGCCTGTGCCCTGCATGTCGGGAACGAAAGCCCGGCACATCAGGAACACGCTGGTAAGATTTGCGTCCAGAACGGAGCGCCATTCGTCGAGCGAGAAGTCGATCAGGTTCTTTCGAATGTTGATTCCGGCGCTGTTAATCAGGATCTGGACGCGGCCCATTTCTGCGGCAACCTGCGTCTTGAGCCGAGTAACCTGATCTTCTTGCGTCACATCCGCCACGAAGACCTTGGCGGTCCCGCCCGCCGATGCGATCTCGTCGCGAACGCTGTTCAGTTTCTCGGCATCACGGGCGACCAGCGCGATCGCCGCGCCCGAATTGCTGAGAGCGAGAGCCATGGCTTTACCCAACCCTTTGCTCGCGCCCGTTATTAGTGCAGTCTTTCCAGAAAGAGCCATCAATCTCCTTGTGCAGTAGTCATCCTATCGCGACCTCATCCACAAACCGCTAAAATGGCGGTCGTGCGGCTGTTTCTGCTGTTTCTGATTTCCGCTCTCCTGCTGTTTGGCGAGACGATCAAGCTGTATTTGAAGGACGGGGGCTATCACATGGTCCGCGAATATCAGGTTCAGGGCGACAGGGTTCGGTTCTTCAGCACTGAGCGAGGGGAATGGGAGGAGATGCCTACCGACCTAGTGGATATCGATAAGACAGAGAAGACGCGCAAAGCCAAGCAGCAGGAAGATGCCACCGAAGTCCGGCAGCAGGACGAGGAAGAACAGGCCGAACGCGCACTGCGGCATGAGATTGCATCGGTGCCGATGGAAACGGGCGCGTACTTCAACGTGGATGGCAAGGTGAAGCAGCTTGAGGCGGCTTCCTATCAGGTAATTACAAACAGGAAACGGGCGGCGCTGAAGATGCTCTCACCAATTCCGCTGGTGCCGGGGAAGGCGTCGGTCGTTATTCAGGGCGAGCACTCGAAGTTCGTGGTGCACGACGACCGGCCGACTTTCTACTTCCGGCCGGAAAAGGAAGAACGCTTCGGGATCATTCGAATGGAACCGAAGAAGAACGTTCGCCTGGTGGAGAACATCTCAATAACGCCGGTCGTGAATCAGGCTATTGAAGACCGAAAGCAAGTTGAGGTCTTTCAGCAGCAGCTGCAAGGGAATCTTTACAAGGTCTGGCCGGAGAAACCGCTGGAGCCGGGCGAGTACGCAGTGGTCGAGTTTTCAGACAACGAAACGAAAGACGATATTGAACTGCTGGTGTGGGATTTCTCGTACCAGCCCAGCGCTCACTCATAGCGCAGTGCCTCGGCGGGTGCGATGCGCGAGGCGCTATGCGAAGGATGCAGCGTCGCGATGAAACTCGTGAGGAGCGCCAATCCCGCTACCCATATCCCGTCCGTCCAGTGATTCTGGAACGGTACATAGCTGAGCGCGTAGACCTGTTCGTCAAGCCGCAGCACACGATAGTGATCGAGTAGCGTGGTTGCCGTGTAACCGATCGCCAGACCTACCGTCGAGCCGATTCCGCCGATCAGCAATCCTTGCAGAACGAATATGCGCTGGATCTGCTGTCGACGCGCGCCCATGGACATGAGAATTCCGATGTCGCGGTGCTTCTCCATCACAAGCATGACGAGGACGACCAGGATGTTCAGCGCGGCTATCAGTTCGATGAGCGCGACAGTGATGACGCTCACGGTCTTTTCGAGTTTCAGTGCGTTCAGGAGTGAGTGGTTCTGGTCCATCCAGGTGCGGGCGACGAGTTTGGAGCCGATCACGGACTCGGCTTGGCGGGCCACTTCGCGGGCTCTGAAGATATCGTCCAGGCGCAATTCGATGGAATTCACAACGTCGGTAAGATCGAGAACCCGCTGTGCCGAACGAAGGCTCGTGAAGGTCCAGGTGGAATCGAGATCGTAGAGGCCCGACTCAAAGATGCCTTCCACGCGGAAATGGAACAGGCTGGGTCCCATGCCGAGCGGAGTCATCTGAGTGCCGATGATGGTGAGTGGACTGTGCAGGACGACCCCGGCCTGTTCCGCTAGACGAGCGCCCAGGATGATGCTGTGCTCGGCGTCGGCTGAATCGAAGCTGGCGAGAGAGCCTTGTTTCAAATGACGGAGCAGATCGGGAACCGGCGCCCCATGGCCGAGGGGAACGCCTTTCAGCACCGCGCCCGCACCGACCAGGGGGCCTTTGATGGCGATCTGACCGTAAAGACCGGGCGTTGCGCTGATCACGTGCGGAATGCGCCGGAGTTTCGGGATGAGCTCTTCCCAATTGGCGATGCCGTACTCAGGGGTGATCTCGAGAATGCTGACATGGGCGGTTGCGCTAAGCAGACTGGATTGCAGCGTGCTTTGAAAGCCATTGTTGATAGCGAGCGCAATGATGAGCGCGGCGACTCCGGCCGCGACGCCCAGGACGGAAATGACGGTTATTACGGAGATAACGGTCTGTTTGCGTTTTGCGCGAAGATAGCGAAGCGCGACGATCCATTCGAAGCGCGACATTTACGTCACGGGACGCAGTAAGGGGAACAGGATCACGTCACGGATCGACTTCGAACCGGTCAGGATCATGGTCAGGCGATCGATGCCAATACCTTCGCCACCTGCGGGCGGCATCCCGTATGAGAGAGCCCGGATGTAGTCTTCGTCCATTACGTGCGCCTCTTCGTCACCGGTTGCCTTGCGGTCGAGTTGCTGTTCAAAGCGGCGGCGCTGCTCCTCGGGATCGTTCAACTCGGTGAAGGCATTTCCTATTTCCATGCCGGCCGCGTAGATTTCAAAACGTTCGACGAATTCCGGTTCATCGAGCTTGTTCTTTGAGAGCGGTGAGACTTCGACCGGGTAGTCGTAGATGACGGTCGGATCGAAGAGTGAGCTTTCGACATGACGCTCGAAGATATCGACGAGCGCGGCGCCAGCGCTCCGCTCTTTCGAATGACGCAGCAGCCATTCGGGGTCCTTCACGTTGTCGAGCGTCGGCTTGTCCTCGCGCGGCCAGAACTCGACGACCGCTTCGCGCATGGAGAATTGACGCAAGGTGGCGAAGTCGAGCGTGCGGCCATCGAAGGTGACCGAGGTTGAACCGGTGGCGTCGAGAGCAACCTGAGTCAGTAACTCGGCCGACAGCTTAATCAGGCCCTTGTAATCCGTGTAGGCTTGATAAAACTCAAGCATTGTGAATTCAGGGTTGTGACGAGTTGAGATGCCTTCGTTGCGGAAGTTGCGATTGATTTCATAGACGCGTTCGAGACCGCCCACGAGGAGTCGTTTCAGATATAGTTCGGGCGCGATACGCAGATAGAGATCGATATCGAGCGTGTTGTGATGCGTTACAAAGGGCCGTGCTGCCGCGCCTCCCGGAAGCGGCTGCATCATGGGCGTTTCTACTTCGACAAAGCCGCGGCTATCGAGTTGCCGCCGCAACGAGCTGATGATCTTTGAGCGAGTGAGAAATACGTCGCGTACTTCGGAATTCGAGATCAGATCCAGATAGCGCTGGCGATAACGTATTTCGACGTCCTCAAGCCCGTGCCATTTCTCGGGCAGGGGAAGCAAGATTTTTGACAGGAAGAACAGTTCATCGACGTGCACGCTCAGTTCTCCGGTTTTCGTTCTGAAGAGATATCCGGAGACGCCGATGATGTCGCCGATGTCGAGTAACTCGTAGAGCTTGTAAACGGTCTCGCTGACGGCGTCTTTCTTGACGTAGATCTGAAGAGTCTTGCCGTTCTGCAATACATGAAGAAATCCTGCCTTGCCCATACGGCGGATGCGCTGAATACGGCCGGCGATACGCACCTGGACAGGGCTCGACAAATCTTCCGTTGTCTTGTGGCTGTATTCTTCGAGGATCTGGGGAACGGTGTGGGTGTAGTCGAAGGCGTGGCCGTACGGCTGAAACCCAAGCTGCTGAATCTGCGCGATGCGATCGAGGCGCTGGCGCAGCAGTTCATCTTCTAATGCCAACTAGGAAGCTCCTTGAAAACTTTATTGTAGATGGCGCGGAGAACGGGGCGTTTAGCGGCGGACGATTACTTCGCGGAGGGAGTCGCGGGTGAGGAAGAATTTCAGGGAAGCGGCTTGTTGGAAAATTTTCTCGATGGTGCGGTTAGGGAAATGCTGGCCGCGCTGGGTTGTTCCCCTGGGTATTTGCAGGAGCGTTTTCTGGTCCTGGATGCGGTAGTTATAGACCGGAATGCGGGCGGCCTTCTCGTCCGCGTTGAAGAAACCCAGGATGAGTCCGCCGGGCCGCATAACCCGGAGAAGTTGAGCCACCGTTTGCTCCAGCAACGGCGACACGAGGTATTGAAGAGAGTCCCAAACCAGCGCGCCGTCGAAAGACTTATCCGGAAACGTGAGAGTCTGGTCTAGAAAGCGTTGGGCGTTCGCGGCAGCCTGCTGGCCCTCAATGAAATCACGCCCGAAGCATTCTTCCATAGTTCCCGTAATGTCGTCGGAAGAGATGCGGTGACCGAGGCCAGTGATAAAGCTGATATTCGCTTGACTGGCCCCGGACATATCGAGAATAGACTGGTTCTCGGAATTGCGGAGCGCGCTGCAAAACTGGTCGAAGCCGCTGCTATGCCGAGTGAGAGGGGCAGACGATGCGCCCGATTTTGCCGGGTCTGCTTTAGAACTGCCAAATCTCATTAGCGAGTGCGGTCAGCCTACTTAATGGGACTGCCACCGGTTGATCCGGCCGCTACCGCTATGGGAGGAACTGGCGCGGACTTCTCTTGCGGAGTTTTGCCCGCCGTAGCCTTCGAAATATCGATGCTGCCTTTGAAGTAGGCTCCGTCTTCAATGACGATGCGGCTGGTTTTGATATCGCCTACCAGCTTCGCTTCTTTCTTGATGTCTATCTTGTCGGCGGCTTCGACATTGCCTTGAATAGAGCCCTGGATAATGATCTCGCGCGCTTTAAGGCTGGCCTGGACACGAGCGTTCGGACCGATCGTGAGGCGATGTTCATGGCACTCGACGGTGCCCTCGACTTCTCCGTCGATGGTTAGATCTTCGCGGGCGAAAATTTGCCCTTTTACGGTCACGTTCTTGCCTAAGGCAGCCGAACCGCTGCGGACCGAGCCTGGCTCGGAATCGAAAGTTCTAGTTGGCGACGACATGTTAGTGCTGGTTTCTCTCCTCTGTGGTTCCACTGCTGCAGCGGCCGGCATAGAGATGCCAGTCGATCTCTGGGGAGCCTGCGATGGTTCGTCTTGTGTCTTCTTATTACTCCACATGCGAAGGGATCTCCTCGAAAATTGCTCGTTTAAATGGTACTACTGTGGGCCGTATGCTGATTGCGCTTCCTGACGTGCCGAAGCAGCAGACCTGCTACGCACGCCTCGGTCGCGGCTCGGTTAGCGCTCCACTTCAGCAAGTATGACACCTACTAAGATCGGCGGAGCGCGGTTCTGTGATAATGAGGGCGGTGCCCAAAACCCGAGAATTGGAAGCCCGGCTCGAACGAGTGGAACAGCAACTTCGGCTGTTTCAAAGAGTGAGCCGACTCATGACTCGCGATCTGGAATTAGAGGGAGTGTTGCACGAGATCGTGACCTCGATTCGAGACTTTCTCGAATGCGACTCCTGCCTGATTTATCTGGTGGAAGAGAACGAATTGGTGTTGTCCGCCTCCACCGACGCAACGCGTAACAAAGTGGGCAAACTGCGGCTGCGAATGAGCGAAGGCTTGACGGGTTGGGTGGCGAGAGAACGGCGCCTGGTAGCGATTTCGCGCGAGTCGTACGCCGATCCACGGTTTAAGTTTTTCAAAGAGCTTCCGCAGGATACGTTTGAGGCGTTCCTATCCGTTCCGATTATTTCGCAGAACAAAGTTGTTGGCGTGATCAACGTTCAGCACCGCGACCCGCGCATTCACAGCGGCGCCGATATGGAGATGTTGAGCACGCTTGGGGAGCAGGTCGGCTGTCTGCTGGTTCTTTCGCGGCAGAAGAACGCTGTTACTGCGCCAGCCGCGGTCTGAGGTTTTTCCATGCACCAGACGGGAGAGTTCCAGGGCTCCTTCCCGCAGCACGCCCGCTTGCGCATTGATCCGCTTTCCGGCGTTTGATTTCTGCGCCTTGGATGCGGCGTTGTGTAGAACCACATCTTCCATTTTGTGGAGGGCGGAGCTGATGTCGCCGATGATCCGGGTTTGCCGTTCAGTTGCCGCGTGCACGTCCTGGATGGAGGATTTGATCGAGGCTGCATTGTCGGTCATTTGACGAACGGCGCTGTTCAGTTCTTTCAGTTTCTCGGCTCCAGCGTCTGTCGATTTTCTGCAGCCGGAGACCACGTCGGTGGTGGCCTGAGACGCTTCGGCGCAACGGCGCGCAAGCTTTCCAAACTCACTGGCAACGACTGCGAAACTCACCCCGGCTTCTCCGGCACGGGCGGCTTCGATGCTGGCGTTGAGGGCCAGGATGCGGCTTTGGAAAGCGATCTCGTCGATACTCTTCATGATGCCCGCGATTTTTGTGTTGGCGCTTCCTATATCGGCCATGGACCATTGCATGGCGTCGAGGTGCTCAGTAGCTTCTTGAGAATACTTATCGGAACGACCGGCGATCGAGAGGGCGGCCGCGGCTTGTCCGAGGTTGCGCTTGGCGGACTGATGCAGGGTCGTGCTTGATTGAGACGTTTGCTCGATTGCGCCGGCGTGGCGGGTTGTTCCTTCGATCTGCTGCTGGGCTGTTTGCGCGATTTCCCTAGACGTTTGGACCAATTTGCCGGTGTCCTGTTGCAGTCTTTTGGCAAAGGCGGTGAATGGGCGCGCGAACGATACGGCGTAGCGCAGCCAAATAAGAGTGGAACTCAACAACGAGATAAGAAAGACCCAGCCGATCCATTGGCGGCTCTGATTGGCGATGGCGTGAATCTGGCGAGGAGTTTGGAGGTATTGCGGTTCCGGTATGGCGACGCCGAGAACCCAATTCCACGGAGCGAAGTACCTGAGGTGCGCGATCATCGGCGTGTGCTGGGGGGAGTCATAGCGCTGCTCAACGATATGTTGTGGGTGAGAGGCGGCGGATTTGAAGAGGTTGCCTGTCGATAGCGCGAGGATTTCGATATTGGAGTCTCCTCCGATTTTGATTGCGCGGAGTTTGGTGGCCGCGACAGTTTCTGGAAGTCCGACGTACAACATGCCGACGACCTCACCATCGGATTTTGTGATTGCTTCGTAAGCGGTGAAGAGAGGCAGGCCGGCAATGTTTTGTTTGCCGGTAAACTGCTGTTTACGCAGGATGCTTTGGATCACTGGGTTGGGTGAGCGGTCAGGATTTGTGGCAGGAATGTAAGTCCCGGTTTTGCCGGTATTGGTGGCGATTCGAAGCATGTCGCCGGACGGGTTCATGCGTTGAAAGATGGTGCAGACCGCGCCGGACACTTCGCCGATTGCGTCGGCGAGTGCAGCCTGCGGAGTTGCAGATCGACGGGATTTGCGGCCTATGGTCACTGCGGGCAGAGTCTTCGGCCCAGTCTCGTGCGTCGCTTCGTTGGTCGCCTGCCAGCGGATGTGCCGATGGCGCGAAAAGGTGAGTCCGCCGTAGCTGGCCAACATGCCTCGGGCGACGTGGAGGGAGTCGAGGATGTCGTTTTGGTGAGACGCGGCGGTTTGGTAGACGGTCTCGGTGAGGTGATCGAGATCGGCGGCGGCGAGCTTGGACGAGCCTTCCTCGGCGGTGCGGACGAGAACCGAGAATTGGCGGTGGACCACCAAACCTATGCAAACAATGGGCGTAACGGCCAGGAGTACGCCTGTAACGAAAAGGCGCTGCTTTAGACTGAGGTTCTTTTCAAAGTACATGCGAGCTTCCGGGCTGAATAGGTTGTGCCTAGCCGAGGGGCAAGAATCTCAGATAAAGATGAGGGTAAGTTTGCACGCTCGCGGCGCCAAAAGTGGAGGACTTTCGTTGTGTGTAGGCTATGGACACCCGGAAAATCAATGGGTTTTGGACCGCTATCAGGAGTTGCTCAGAGCTGCGCCACAGAGATTTGGTGACGTCTACGAACGCATCCCTTCAAAGGTGGTTTACCTTTTTTCGTTCAATGATGGCAATCCCGCATATGTCGGCGTCACTGTTCAGGATAAGGGCAGATTTCAAGCTCATTTAAAGAGGCCTAATAAAGGGATCGGCTCGTCATTGAGAAGCTATCTATAAGGAAAACGTCCCCAGGAAAGAGGGTGTAAAAAGGATTGTGTAAACGGGGATCTCAAGAAGAGGAAGATGGGAGAACCGAATGACAATCAGGAAAGAACTGATAGACGAGTTGATCGCGAGCAGCGATGGGAAGAGCCTGATCGGCC
>JALYVD010000228.1 GCA_030853405.1 Acidobacteriota bacterium
ACTCTCGCCAGCGCCGCAATTCCAAATACGATAAAAAGCAGCGAGAGCGGCCAGCTTCCATTCATCGCTTTGACGTGGAGCAATCCCAACGTGAGCGCCAGGTAAACCATGCCCACGGCGACGATTAGAAAACCCCAGGTGCGTCCGTAGAGCGAGTAGCTGTTCATCCACTTGGCGACGCCTCCGCCAATCATCAGCAGTGGCCAGTACTTCCAGATGTCGTGTATGGGAAGCCACCCGAGGTTACCGAGGAAAAGCAACACTCCGGCAACGATCAGCAAAACCGCCATAAAGAGGGTTGGAGCAACCGAGCGTTTGGAAAGACATCTCGCCTTTATCTCCTCCGTGAGTTGCGCTGCGTAGCGGTGGCCGTCGAAGCCGGTCATGCTTATCGATCTCTACTTTCTATCGGAGCCAGTTCCACTAGTCCCGTTAAAATAAATACCACCGGCCAGAGTTGTTGAATTCGGTCAAGCGACAGGACGCCGAGCCAATCCGCGCCGATCAGGATCGCTCCAGTCAAGCACAATACCATTGGCAATGCTACGTCCTGCCACCGCAAATTTCTTTTCGCCACGGCTTCAAACCTCAATTGCGATAGTACGGTTGGCAGCAGCCTCGCGTCACCGGCTAATCGGTGAGTGGCGGCTGCGAATCGGCCAACCGCGAGGGGGTCCGGCAACCGGCGGAGCGTTAGATTGGAAGTTGAACATTGCGAACACGACATTGACCATCTCGACCCGCGGCAAGGGTTTATATCCATTTACCAGAGCGGTGGAAGATTGGCTATCGAAGCAAAACGTATCCCAGGGGCTGCTGACGGTGTTCATTCAGCACACGTCCTGTTCACTCGTCGTCCAGGAGAACGCGGATCCGGACGTGCCGCTGGATTTACGCGACTTCTTCGAACGTCTGGTTCCGGAGAGCGGGGAAGGATACCGGCATACCGCGGAGGGGCCGGACGACATGACGTCTCATATTCGCACTACGCTGACGCACACAAGCATTTGCATTCCCGTAATGTCAGGCAGTCTGGCGCTCGGGACGTGGCAAGGATTGTATGTATTCGAGCATCGCGCACGTCCCCACCAGCGGCTAGTGGTTTTGCAATTTATGGGGGAGTAGCGGCGTCTTTCCGCACGACCCATGTGGTCATGCATCGCTCATTCTGAACCACGGTAGTCTTCAACGGGTCAATCATTCGTCCGCCCAGATCGATTGCGGTTTGGGTCAGCAGCGCTTCATCCACCAGATATCGTTCCGAGCCGTCGGGCAAGAGGAATCGGCGGCCTGCGACGCGCCGTACCTGGTGCTCCAAACCGATGGAAGAGGCAAGGCGGCAGAATAGTAAGCCACCCGGCTTTAGCACTCGCCAGGATCCATGCAGCATGTCTCGAAATTGGTCGTCATCCCGCGCGAAGTGAAGAACGGCGCTGCTAATCACTACGTCGGCGAAAGCGTTGGGGAAGGACAGGGCCTCGACGTGCTCGACGCGGAAATTAGCGGGCGGCAGGTTCGCCGCAAGCGTTGCCGCCAATCGGCGTACATCGTCCACGCTTTTTGAATCCCGGTCCACGCCAAACACCTCGTATCCTTCACGTAGGAAATAGACCAGGTTTCGGCCGGTTCCGCAGCCTGCATCCAAAATCCGCATACCAGACGCGATGCGGCCGCGCAGAAGTTGATCGAATAAGTAGATGTCGATTTCGCCGAATTGCTTCTGAAGCGCGGTCATGGACATCCTCCGATATTACGCGCGCTTCCCTGAAACACAAAGGCCCGCGCACTCTTCCAACTAACGGAAGCTGCAAGAAAACGAAGGCCGCTCCCTTACGGTCACGGTTCCGCTGCTTTGCGGAACCACGCGCGTAAGCAAGTGGATGGGAGTTGTCAGGGACTGGTATTATGCGATTACAAAATAAGGTAGCAATAGTTACAGGTGCGGCCACGGGCATAGGTCAAGCGATTGCAATTCGCTTCGCCCGGGAAGGGGCCGCCGTTGTTGTGGATTACGTCGGGAAGCCGGACGCTCCTAACAAAACTGAAGAAGAGATCAAAAGCTTCGGCGGGAAAACGATTACCGTGGACGCCGACGTCTCGAACCCCGATCAGGTGCAAAACCTGATCGATAGCGCCTTGAAGGCATTTGGAAGGCTTGACATCGTCGTAAACAATGCCGGGATCGAGAAGAAATACGCGTTTGTGGATTATCCACTCGAAGCGTTACAGAAGATCCTGGCCGTGAATCTCGTCGGGCCTTTTCTGGTGGCTCAATCGGCGGCTCGTCAAATGATCAAGCAGGGACAAGGCGGCCGCATAATAAATATCTCGTCCGTTCACGAAGATCTCCCCATGCCGACAAATTCAGCTTACTGCGCTAGCAAGGGCGGGTTACGAATGCTGGCGAGAACAATATGTGTGGAACTGGCGAAGGACAAAATTACCGTGAATAACATCGGTCCAGGCGCGGTGTACACGCCGATCGATGCAGATATAGAAGCTAAGCCCGAAATGGAGAAGTCGTTGATGAGCGAGATTCCCCTGAACAGATGGGGCAAGCCGGAGGAGATTGCCGGGCTAGCCGTCTATCTGGCCTCCGACGAAGCAGGGTATGTTACAGGCGCGACTTACTTCATTGATGGTGGAATGCTGCGCCAGGCGGGCAGTTACTAACCACATGGCCGTCTTAAAGAAATTGGCTTACGCCGGAGGTGGGGCCGCTCTCGGTTATCTGGCTTGGAAGGCGCTAGACGATAGCGCGGCGATTCGCGCAAACAAGGCATTGGCGAACGGGAAAACTTTTGTAATCGCCGGAGCGGGTTTCGCCGGACTTGCCGCCGCATCCGAATTGGCAAGATTGTTTCCCGACGCCGACAACGGCAAGATCATCCTGCTTGACGAGGACAATTATTTACTCTTCACGCCCATGCTCACCGAGGCCGCCGGCGGGGAGTTGGAGACCCGTCACATCGTTCACTCACTGGAAGACGTTTCGAAACGGATTCAATTCGTGGAAGGAACTGTCGAGGAGATCGATCTCGCCGCGAAGACTGTAACTGTCGCCACCGGCGCAAAGGGAAGCGGCTCCTCCAAAACTCTGTATCGTGCGGATCACATTGTCATTGCACTCGGTTCCGTAACCAACTTTCATGGCATTTCAGGTTTAGCTGAAACCGCCATTCCGATGAAGAAGTTGCAAGATGCGGCCGCCGTTTGCAATCGGGCTATAGCTTGCCTTCAGCGGGCCTCCACCGAAGAAGATCCAGGCAAACGGAAAGAGCTGCTGACCTTTGTCGTTGCCGGCGGAGGTTACACCGGAGTCGAGACGATGGCGGCGCTTAACGATCTGGTTCGCGACGGTGTCGGCAAGTACCCCAACATTACCGATAAGGACGTTCGAACTCTCTTAATCGATCCCGGCGATCGGCTACTTATGGAGATAACCCCAGATCTCACCGCGTACGCAGAGAGCAAACTCAAAGAGCGTGGCGTCGAGATCAGGATGCAGACCAAAGTTTCAGGTGCAACGGCGACTTACGTCGAAATAGAGGGGAAGGAACGCATACCGGCGCGTACGTTGATTTGGGCTGCGGGAGTAAAGCCCAGCCCGCTGGCCGAACAGCTTCCGTGTAAGAAGGGAAAACATGGTGGCATCGCGGTTAACGCGGATTTCCAACTTCCCGGCCACCCGCAGATCTGGGCTCTCGGAGATTGCGCCGAGATTCCGCATGCCGACGGGAAAGGCTTCTACGCTCCCACCGCTCAGAACGCTACCCGCGAAGGAAAACTGGTGGCGCGCAATATTCTGGCCACGCTTCAGGGCCGCAAGCCTAAGGCGTTTGACTACACGCCGGTCGGCGAATTAGCGCTTGTGGGAAAGCATTTCGGCGTCGCGAGATTATATGGACACAACTTCTCCGGACCAATTGCCTGGGCGATGTGGCGCGCCGTCTATCTGGCAAAAATGCCGGGCGCTCGTCAGAAAGCCCGTATCCTGAGCGACTGGCTGCTTGACCTGATCTTCGGCCGGGAGCCTATCTCGCTCGACCCCAGTGCGTCTGACATAGAGAAGAGTGAGAGCGGGATTTGAGAATGCAGCAAAACGAAGGCAAGAAAGCGTTTGGAGCACCCGGCATGGAACCTCGCTGGACGCATTCGAACAAGAATGGCATCGGAACCGCGTATGCCGCTTCAAGCAAGATCTGGTTCACTCTGTTCGGCGGGGTTGTCACCGAAGTGTATTTCCCAACGGTCGATCATCCGCAAACGCGCGATCTGCAGTACCTGGTCACCGATGGCAAAAGCTTTTTTCACGAAGAGAAGCGCGACATGCAGTCGAAGGTGGAGCGGCTTCCCGGCCATGCCCTGGGCTTCTTCTGCACTAACTCAGACCCGCAAGGGCGCTACGCCATCGGCAAAACAATCATCGCCGATCCACACCTGCCCTGTCTCTTGCAACAAACGAAACTGACCGGCCCGGATGAGGCGTTTTTGTCTACCTTGAAAGTATTTACGTTATGCGCTCCGCATCTTGAAGTGGGTGGATACGGCAATACGGGCTACGTGAAGACCGCGAACGGCCAACGAATCCTGATGGCGCGTAAACAGGGCGTATGGCTGGCTATGATCGCCACGGTTCCCTTTTTACGGGTTTCCTGTGGCTATGTGGGAAAGAGCGACGGTTGGACGGATCTGCACGAGAACTTGCAAATGGATTACGAGTTCGACCATGCCGATGACGGAAATGTCGCATTAACCGGCGAACTCGATCTAAGCAAAACGCGCGAATTCACCCTCGCCACCGCGTTCGGCCACAATGAACATCGCGCTATTACCAATCTGCTGCAGTCGCTGGGTACTTCCTTCAGCGAGCACCTGACCCGCTACAAAAAACAGTGGGAGACGGTATCCACTCATTGCCGGCCGCTGGAAAAATCATCGTATGACCACGGCACTCTCTACCAAAGCAGTATTAGTTTACTGCTCGCGCATGAGGACAAGTCTTATCCTGGGGCGCTGATCGCCTCTCTCGCCATCCCATGGGGAGAAGCGAAAGGCGACCGGGATCAGGGAGGCTATCACCTCGTTTGGACGCGAGACATGGTCAACAGTGCGGCCGCGCTCCTCTCGGCCGGCGACGTAGCGACTCCGCTGCGGGCGTTGATTTTTCTTGCAGTCTCACAGCATGACGACGGCGGCTTCGCGCAAAACTTCTGGGTGAACGGCGACGCTTACTGGACGGGCATTCAGTTGGACGAAGTAGCGTTTCCCATCATGTTGGCGTGGCGGCTGCGGTGCGAAAAGGGTTTGGCAGACTTCGATCCCTATACTCTCGTGCGGAAAGGCGCCGCCTACCTGATCCGTAACGGGCCAGTGACGCAACAGGAGCGATGGGAAGAAAACAGCGGCTATTCGCCCTCGACGCTCGCTTCTAATATCGCCGCGCTGATCTGTGCTTCACTCCTGTTTCGCGAGAAGGACGACGACACCACCGCCGTTTTTATCGAAGAGTACGCCGACTTCATTGAAACGCACATCGAGGATTGGACGGTTACCAGGGAGGGATCTCTCGTTCCGGGGATTCCAGAGTATTACATGCGCATCCTGCCCGAGAGTGTGGGTGACGAACACCCCGCCGAAAATCCGGAAGGGCGCATCATCAAGATTAAGAACCTGCGTGCCGATCAACAAAGCGAATTTCCCGCAAAGGACGTCGTCGATGGCGGCTTTCTTCAACTGGTCCGGTATGGTATCCGTGCCGCGGACGATCCCATCATCGTGAACACCGTGAAAGTAATCGATGCGGTGCTGAAAGTGGACACAAGCGCGGGTCCCGTATGGCACCGCTATAACCACGACGGGTATGGACAAAAGGAAGATGGCGGACCTTTCACGTATGCCGGCCAAGGGCGGGCGTGGCCGCTGCTTACAGGAGAGCGAGGCCACTATGAGCTCGCCGCTGGCCGTAGCGCCGAGACCTACATCCGTGCAATGGAGCAGTTTGCCTCAAGCACCGGTCTCCTGGCGGAGCAGGTCTGGGATGAGGACGACAAGCCGGAGAAATTTATGTTCCGAGGCAAGCCGACCGGCTCCGCTATGCCTCTGATGTGGGCGCATGCCGAGTACGTCAAACTGCTGCGCTCCGTCTCCGATGGAAAGGTCTATGATGCTATTCCGGAGGTGGCCGGGCGTTACCTGGGTAATTGCAAAAAGAAAAAGCTGGTGGAAGTCTGGAAGCCCAATCGTCACAACCGATTTATGCCAAAGAATTCCATTCTGCGCATCCAAGGCAATGAACCGTTCCGCCTTCGCTGGTCGAGCGACGACTGGCAATCCCAGCATGATGCCGATTCGAGTAGCAACGCCCTTGAGATCGATTTTATAGATTTACCCGCGGACGTCGCTTCGGCAAAAGATGTGCGTATTACATTCACTTTCTTTTGGCCGAACGGCAATAGGTGGGAAGGCCAGAATTACACAGTGACGGTCAAATAAATCGCACGCCAAGTGCCGCCGAAGTACTTCGACTAAACGCGATTTCAAGGCCCTACTTGAACGCCTCGAGCGACGGCTCAACCCACGACGCCAGCAAGTGCCCGATCGCCGGGAACTGGGAGCTCAGTAGACTTACGGGGCCGGCAGAGGTTCCAAAACCTTTGTGCCCATTTTGCGTTCCTATCTACATTTGAATGCCCATTTGTCATGGAGAGCGGTGAGACACTCGGAAGATGATCAATACGTGGCCGCTTGCAGCCGTCCGCGCAACCGCTAGATCGTTGGCATTTAGATCGCTGGCATTGCTGCTGCTAACGCTAACCTTGTCCGCCGACACTCTCGGATTCATCGAACAGAAATTTAGCTTTATCGACTTTGAGAAGGGCAAGTGGGAGCGCGCTCCACAGGCACTCTGTTATACCTATTCAGCGAGGCAGGACGGCGCGGTTGTCGAGGTGCTAAGAATTGGCACAAGCAATCTTGTCCCGTTCAAGGCCACAAAGGGTTTGGCCGTGACCGTCTGCGGGTCCACAGCCATATTCGATGAAGGGTTTGAAGCGGGAGCGCCGATTTTGAGCAGGTCGGCGCCGAAGTAAGGCCAAGTCAATGGTACGGGCCGGTTAGTGTCGCGCGGCGGGATCGCCCGCATAAGCGCTAACTCAATGGTTGCGAGGACCATTTTTGTGGCGCGGACGTCCACGTCTGCCGCGCCGAGAATCATCTCGGCGCTTGCCGCTTTATCCGTATGCCCTTCTCTCGCCGTCGCCTACTGAAGGGTTTCAGCGCTCGGGAGGCAAACCGAAGGCCAGGCCGTACGGGAGAGCCATTTTGGCAGGCCGAATTTTACGGCCACTGGCTTCGCGACGAGGAAGAATATGGGCGCATTGCGGCGTACATCGAAAACAATCCTAGGAAGGCGGGCTTAGTCGAACGCGCGGAGGGCGATCTCTGGTAGAGCGCAAACCCGCAAACGTCTCGACACGATTGTCGAGACGGCAGCCAGGAATGGCCGCGCCACAAACCGGTGCAGTCGGCAGTAGGAGCCTGTAAAGGCTTAAGTTAGGGCTTATGGGGATCGCCCGTGGGCGGTGGAGCGTGATCCACGGCAGCGCGCGGCCCCAGCAATTCCGTAAGAACCGGTGTCAACGCATCTGCCCAGACTTGATACGCCTCGGCGGTCGGATGGAGTTTGTCACTTGCGTTCATCATTCCGTCAAACAGCTTTCCATTGCTATCGGCCAATTTGCCGTTGATACCCAGATAGCGAATCTTTTTGTCATCGGCCAACTTCGACAGATTGTCGTTGATCCTTACGATGATGGGCGCGAAGGTCGCATTGTCGTTCCTCGGAAAGATTCCCATGACCACGATAGCCGCGGCGGGAGCTTTCTCACGAATGACGCCTACAATGGCCCGCAGACCGCCCGTGACATCCTTCGCCTTTGCTCCTGCATCCGCTTGGAACGAGGAATCGCTTACATTATTCGTGCCAGCCAGCAGCACGACGACTTTAGGATTCACTCCGTCCAGTTCTCCGTTTTCCAGCCGCCAAAGAATATTTTGCGTGCGGTCGCCGCCCCATCCAAAATCACCCGCATTCCAGCCGAAAAAGTTCTGCTTCCAATTGGCCAGCAAGTCGGGGTAGTCGGTAGCGCCCCATCGCCGCGTTATAGAATCTCCTTCGAAGTAGACGTCGATTCCGCCCTGCTTCGCTTTCTCGAGCAACTGGGCATGAGCCACCAAAGAGTTTGCATCCGTCCGAAAAACCGGCGTATCAGCGGGAAATTCCCACGGAACCGGGTGATAGCCAAGCCACTTGTCCGCCCAGGGAATGAAGTATTTCCAATTCGGCGCATCCGTGTGGCCGGCGTCATGCTGACGCCATGCAAGTTGGCCATCCAGCAGCCCATGATTCACCGGGGGCATCTTCGCGCTGCGATAATCCTCGTTCACACCCAAATCTTTCGCGCCCAATAGCCGGAAGACAGCACCTGCGGCCACGGTCGCCATGAAGCTGCCGTGTTGGTCCAGCCATTTCGCATCTCCCTTTTCGGGAACCCCATAGCTGATGAACGTCGGCCGCGGTGCGCACAGTGCAATCAGTTCGTTCGAGTCCACCGGCAAGTGGCCGGCATTCATGCTTCCAGTTGCACCCTGAGACGCGCCGTACTTCAGAAAATTGCCGGCCATCCAGTGATACTCGCCGGACCCCGTGAGACTCTCCACCTCTTCTCCGAAATTGCGGCGGTGCGGTTTAGCTCCGCCTTCCCCCGAGGAACCGACTAGCGCGACAGCGAAGCGGGTATCGAACGCCATGGTCACAAGCGCCGCCTTTCCATAACGCGAGACACCTTCGATGCCAACGCGCCTGGTATCGACGCCCTTGTCAGTTTGGAAATAGTCGAGAGCGCGCGAAGCACCCCAGGCCCACGCCCGCAGCGCGCCCCAATCGTCCGGTTTGCGAGGCTGCCCTTTATTCGTGAGACCGATAATCCCCTTTGTCAGACCAGCGCCATCATCGGCTTGAATGCTGCTGGTATCGAGTAGCGCGTAGCCCCACCCTCCAGCGATAAGCTGTTCGGTCGAAGGCGGATCGCTCCTCATCATTTTCTTGAACTCCGGGTGGCTTGCAATAAACCGGAGGATCGCCGCGCTGCTGAACATAACCATTACGGGCAAGGGACCCTTCGCGTTCCCCGGCGTCACTACCGTCATCTCGATGTCAACGCTGATCGACGGGTGCGCCGAGTTGTCCACATGTCCGATCAACTGCTTTTCAACGACCGGAAAAACACCTGCTTTCGAGGTGGTTGTACTCTTCACGGTCCAGGTCACTTTAGGCACGCCGGGTGGAATGCGGCCGACCACTTCGCGTTCGAAGTCTTCCACAATTTCGGGGCGCCGCTGAGCCCACCACTGTTCCGGCAACGTAACCCTTTGCCCGTTCTTGAGAGTCAGTGCATCGGGCAGATCTCCATAGGGATTCGCCTTCGCCTCGTCGTAGTTGGCGTGATTGGGATTATTTTCATTCCCGCTCGGCCCAGGGCGAAGCGCTTTAATCCCCAGCTGATCCATCATGTTTTGATGGTCCTGTTCTGCCGTCCAGTTCGATGGCGGCATTTGCTGCCCTACCGCTAACTGACCAACGAGGACGGCGAAAGCGCCGAATACGGCAATCCTCGGCAGGCCTCGTCTCAATCGCTCGCGAAAAATCATGTTCACGTCTCGAACAAACATGTTATCGGACGCCGATCCCTACGCCCGAGCCGGTGACGATTGAAGTTTCTTACAAACAGGGCCGGGCGTTATCCGAAAAGTTCATGGCCCGCCGGCGCGCAATCTACAAGGTGATGCAAGTCCCGAAAACGCCAGCTAATCCATTGCCAGAAAGACCGACCGATCTTGGGTTGTGACATTCGTCACCGGCGGCGGAACTTTGGATGCAGATGTGCTTCAGGAGTGCTCGGATCAAAGCTTCCGCAGTGACAAAGCCGAAGATAAAAATCCATATGCGCTGCAGATAAGAAAGGAACACACAATATGGCGGACAAAGAACCGAGTGCGACAACTAAACAGTTGAAGCAAGATGCGTTAGTAGAACACTTAATTCCCGATCCCGGCAATCCCGAACCGACGACGCAGCTTTCGGGTTGGTTAGGAAAGGGAGCAAGGGAAGGAGTCTGGCGGCTGTACCTGACGCCGGAGCTTGATCAGTATGTCCAGTTCTCTGAAACGGACGTGGTTCACTCACAACCGTTCGGAACGGGAGAATCATCTCTGGGCGGGACAAATGTTTGGCTGAAAGCGGGAGCGGCACTTGAGCACATGCAGATGGTGAAGCGGCAAGTGCAGGCCGATTTTCTGAGCGGTGGAATCACGAGCGGCTATATGGCCGGAAGCGATTTCTCTTATGCCAACGCTCGCACGGCAAAGCCAGTACCGACCAATTCGAGAGGCTATCAGTGCTCGGCGAATCCGCACATTCCGGCTTGTCAGCCCCCCACCCAAGGCTGTTGGCATCAGACCGTGGGTATCGCGTGCGGCACCGGACCGTTCTGTGGAAGCGGCGCGTTCGTCTGCGGCCAGACCGCAGGCTGTTCAGTTGGCAGGGAGTGCTCCGTGGGCTGCTAACAACTTCGGAGTACGCAACGCCGGCTAATGAAATGACGCAATCGGACTGACACATGCTCGTTCAATCTGAGGTGGCTCGATATCTGCTTCTGAAAGGGTTGATTACAGCCGAATCAATCGTCGACGGAAATTTGCAGGTGGTCGAGTCATCGCGCCGTAACCAGAACTGGAAGGTCATAAACCCAGGCGGCACTTCGTACTTCCTGAAACAGGGGATCGGCTCGAACAAAGCTGAAACGGTGACCCATGAATCGACCGTGTATCAGCTCTTTTCGGCTGATCCCGGCAAAGGTTGTCCTGGCCGTCACTTGCCTCGTTTCGTCAGCTTCGATAACGATCATCGCGTTTTGATCTTAGAACTGCTTACCGAAGCGAAGGATTTTCGTGAGTATCATACAAGTGGCCGTTTTTCGACCGTTTTTGCTAGCGAACTTGGTCGTGTGTTAAGCGAAGTACATGGCGCTGGGGAGCCACGCAGAGACATCCCTACCGAAAGTAACTTCAGTGCCCGGCTACCGTGGGTGCTCGGTCTTCATCGACCCAATCTGTCACTCTTCCGCGATGCCAGCAACGCCAATCTTCAGCTCATTCGCATTCTTCAAAACGTCGAAGGATTCGCGCAGACGCTCGACCGATTGCGCCAACAATGGAAGGTGGACGGATTGATTCACAACGACATTAAGTGGGACAATTGCCTGGCTGTACGGGAGCCGCGTTCAGCAAGAAAACCGGAGATCAAGATCGTCGATTGGGAGTTTGCGGGGCTGGGTGACCGCTGTTGGGACGTGGGCGCTGTTCTCAGTAATTATTTGAGCTTTTGGCTGCTTTCAATTCCAATCACAGGAGCGGAGCCGCCGGACCGGTTTGTGGATCTGGCACGGTATCCGCTCGAATCGATGCAACCAGCGCTTCGGGCTTACTGGGCCGCCTACGTGAAGGGTATGGAACTCGGCGATCGCGAGGCTGGCGAGTGGCTTTTGCGATCGGTGAGCTATGCCGGTGCGCGGCTTGTGCAAACTGGCTTCGAACAGATGCAGTTCTCCACGCGCTTAACGGGAAACCTGGTTTGCTTACTGCAATTAAGCCTCAATATCATGCAGAGGCCTTATGAAGCGGCCATTCAGTTACTCGGAATCCCGGGTGCAGCTTCATGATAACCACGAATTATCGGGACCAGATGCGTTCGGCCATTGCTGCGGTAGCCATGCTTTCGCCGACTTCTTTCTCTTGGTTCGGAAAGCCGTCGGAGACCTTGCCGCCTCGTATAAAACGCACGATGACGGCGAGAACGGCGCGGAATTATCTACTCAACCAACTGCAGAATCAGCTTTACACCGAATTCTACATTCGGGGTAAAGCGTCGTCACGGCTCTGGAACGACGAGATCGAAATGACACGTGGCACAGATTTCGTGGACACCTTGTCAGCCGCCAACGCAGGGAGCGGCTGCCGCGAAAGCGGATGGGAGGTCGTCGAAGCTACGGCGGACGAGGTTGCCATACGGCGCAACAGATTGACTCTCTGGGTGACGCGTGCGGATCTCGAAGCACCCGGAAGCCAAGCCATTTCGTGCGGAGCCGACTTGAAGCTAAGAATGCCGAAGGAACTGCGCTCGATCTCGCCCGGCTACTATCTGGCGCTCGGCGACAGAGCGGAACCGGACGGCGATACAGCGCGGCTGGTCAGGATGTATTGGAATTTAAGGCGGGAGAGCGCTGAGACGTTTCTTCGCGAAGCAACGTTGGCGCTCAATCGCGGCGGATTTTTCTTCCGGTTGAAGTTGCTGAACGATCCGGGTTCGTATGCACGCTGCGACGCGGCGGTTCTGTACATCCGCCAATGTGATTACGCCGCGATCTCCTCAGCCCTAGGTCCTGTGTACGCAAGTGTCGCTCATCGCTTGAAGCCGCGGACGCCGGCCTTCACGAAGACGCTCGCCCCGGGACTTGGAGTTGCCGAAGATCCCGGCCAGATAGAGAGTTTTGGACAACATCGGTGCCGATTGCTGGCGGAGGGATTGATCCGCGGCTATGAACAAAACGCCAAAACCTTAGACGAACGATTTCGAATGGTGTCGGATTATTTCAAGGCGGAGGGAATCGACGTAGATCGACCCTATCTAGGACCAGATTCATCGGATCTGTATACGTTCGCGGTTTAAGGGGAGCTTGATTCAATGAGTCCGTCCGGCTATGAATTCGATCATGTAGCAGAAACAATCGGTACGAAGATTGTGCGAGATGCGTTCTGGCGCGAGAACCGATGCAATTGGTTAGGAGCGCAGTCGATTCAGCGGCTGGGAAGAGACGCCGGAACCGGCATGGCGTATCAAACACTGGGCCCCGATCTTTACTCCGGGACCAGCGGAGTCGCCTTATTTCTGGCCGAGCTAGCGGCGGTTACCGGAGACTCGGCAACACGCAACACAGCAGTGGCGGCGATCAGACAGGCGCTCTCGCGATCCGAAGACGTTCCCCCAGCGGCCCGTCTCGGACTGTTCAGCGGTTGGTTGGGTATTGTGTTGGCTGCTGTTCGCATTTCCCTAATTCTGGATAGCCCTGAGATACGCTCGGAGACTTTACTATTGTTGCGGCGTTGCCGCGACGAGAGGATCGACACAGAGGAGTTTGATTTGATGACCGGCAACGCGGGAGCGATTGGTGCGCTGTTGGTTTTGGAGCACATGCTTGAGGACAGCTCGCT
>JALYVD010000229.1 GCA_030853405.1 Acidobacteriota bacterium
GTAGCCGGGCTTGGGGGCATGGGCGCCGGGATTGGAGCTATTCTGTTTACCCTCGCGACTGGATTCGTTACGGATCACTTTCATTCGTACACGCCGATTCTGGTGATGGCCGGCTTGCTCCCGATCTTCGGAACAGTGGCGCTATTTTCGCTCGGCGGCCGGATTCGCGAGATTGAGTACGCGTATTGATTCCAAATTTATTTAGGGGGAGAAAGAACTACACATGCAGAACTACCTTGATCTAACAGGCAAAATTGCACTTATAACGGGGGCTTCGTCGGGCATCGGGGCGGCGACTGCAGCCGTGTTCGCGGACCTGGGCGCGCAGGTGGCCATTGGCTATCACCGCAACCAGCAAGGAGCGGAGCAAGTTCGCGATGAGATTGTCAAAGCGGGCGGGAAAGCGATCTGCCTCGGAGGAGACGTCCGCCGATCGCAGGAAGCGCGCGCGGTCGTCAAACAGGCCTCGGATCAACTGGGAGCCATAGATGTTCTCGTCAACAACGCCGGATCGCTGATTGAACGTTCGCCTCTACTTTCGATGACGGAGGAACTTTGGGATGAGGTCCTGGACCTGAACCTTAAGAGCGCGCTGATCTGCTCGCAGGCGGTGGCGCCATCCATGATGGAACGAAAGACCGGTTGTATTATCAACGTGGTTTCCATCGCGGGACGAAATGGCGGAGGGCCGGGCTCGGGTGCGTATTCCACGGCAAAGGGAGGCCTGATTACTTTCACCAAGTCTCTTGCGAAGGAGCTAGCCTCGCATGGCATTCGGGTCAACGGTGTATCACCGGGCGTCATCGACACGCCGTTTCACGAAGTGTTTTCGACGCCTCAGATGATGCGCAACTTCGAAGCTGCTATTCCGCTGGGGCGTGTGGGGAAGTCGATCGAAATCGCGAAGGCAATTGCGTTTTTGGCTTCCGATGCCGCCAGTTATGTGGTTGGTGAAACGCTCGAGGTAAATGGCGGACAGTTGATGCTGTGAAATAGACCGCTTGCTTACGCGCGCGGCTCGGCAAGCATTCACTGGCGGCCTTTCTTGAATGACACTTGCACAGTATTGATTTCATAGGGGCCCGTCGGCACCACCAGTTCGCGTGCCCCTGGAGCCAATGGCGTGGAGTGCTCGGATTTTTCCATTAAATTGGTGACCGTCGCTTTAGTTGCCTTCTCCGGCAACTCAAGACGGACCTGCGCAGCTTTGCCTGCAAATTCGTAGAACCGGAAGATGAGGTCGTCGCTATCCTCGGCCTTCTTTACGGCGGTGAGGATCACATTACTTGGTTCAACAGCCGCGAAAGAGCGCTCATTGGGCCATGCGCCCGCATGAGGTTGAGCAAGTATGGAAATCAGCGGGAAGTTCAACTCATAACCGGCGCGCATGGTGTTGCCGACCTTCCAGTCTCCGGAGTGTGGATACAGTGCGTAGGTGAATTCGTGAAGCCCCTGATCGGCAATTCGATTGTCGGGGGCCGGCATAGTCGGCGAACGGAGCAGCGACAGGCGGATCACGTTTCCCTTTGCGTCATAGCCGTATTTGCTGGCATTGAGCAGACTGAATCCCTGATTTTCGTCTGAAAGATCGCCCCATCGGAGTGCGGGAACTTCAAACTGCGCCCGCTCCGCCGGGGTGTTCCGTGTCGTCGGACGCTGAATCGTGCCGTAGGGAATCTCAAAGGTGGCCTTGTCCGTTTGGACGTTAACGGGGAATCCGGCCTTCAGCAGAATGTGTTCTTCGTGCCAGTCAACTTCCATCTCGACGTCGATACGCGGCACGCCCGCATATACAATTACGTTCTGCACAAACGTCGATTTTTGGAATTTATTCTTAATGCGGACCACAGCGCGCTCCGGCCCGCTTTCCACGAGGGTGACTTCCTGGGGCTGTTTCAAATCCCAACTCTGCTGATCGAAACGGATTTCCCAGGCGTCTTGCTTCAAAGGCTTGTCTACAAAGGTTTGAAGGAGGTTGCCGCATCCACCGGGAGCAACAGCCTCTTTCCCGTCCTTTTTATTTATCAAGCTGGTGATGCAACCGGTTTTTGGGTCGATCCGAAGCCGAAAGAACTCGTTTTCAATGTCCGTTCCAGCCACTTTCAAAGGAGAAGTTGCGGGAGTTCTACCTGCAACCGAAGCAACGTGAAGAACTGTATAGCCGAGCGAGGGAACATTGCGCACCATTACCTGCAGCTTGGTTTGTGTAGTCGCGTCGTTATTAGATAGCACTTGCGAGAGCAGAACATGCCCGGAATTATCGCGGGCTTCCAGATGCTGCCCCGGCGCTGGCGAATGCACTTCAAGGGTTACCGGCCCAGTGCGCGCCCAGGATAGAGGGTTGTAGATTACTACCGGCGTTCCGCGGCCCTCTGTGTTGATCTGTGCCGTCAGCTTGCCAAGCGAATTCCGGAGAATATTTCCGCTTTCTAAACTGGCGTCCGAAAGGTTCTTGGCCGCGTCGGCGTAGTTATTGCCAACGCCGGAGCCAGGCATAATGTCGTGGAATTCGTCGAACAGCACCTTCTTCCAGATCTCTTCAAACTCGCCGTTCGAGTACGGTTGCCCTTCTGAAACGAAGGCGAGAGAAGCGAACTTCTCCGCGTTCTGCAGCTGTTCTTCGTTGTGCCGGATTTCTTTCTTCGTTTCGGATTGGGTTGTGTAACAGCCGCGGTGGTATTCCAGATACAACTCGTTGTTCCAGACCGGTGGCTCCAGTTTTTTCCGCTGAATTGAGTTCTCCACGTCATCGAAGAAACTGCGCGCCGTGCTGAATTCGACTTTCGGATATGGAAGCGAAGAATCGGCGAGACGCGATCCTTCGTCTAGCATCTCGCGGGTTGGTCCGCCGCCATGATCTCCCACGCCGTAAAGCTGCATGATCTCGGGGAATCCGGTCTTCGGAACGTACGTAGCCAAATCGTTTGCAAGACTAACTGGATTGATGCCGCCCGAGTAATCGTGAGGGAAATATGTAAGCACCTTGCTGCCGTCTGGCGATTGCCACCAGAACAGCTTGTAAGGGAATTGCGTTGTCTCGTTCCATGACATCTTCTGCGTAACGAACGAGTCGAATCCAGACCGTTTGTAGATTTGCGGAAGCTGCCAGCTGTAACCGAAGGTGTCGGGGTTCCAGCCGATGTTAACGTCAACGCCGAACTTGTGCTGAAAGTATCTTTTGCCGACCAGAATTTGGCGCACCAACGATTCTCCATCGGGCATGTTCAGATCGGGTTCGACCCACATTCCTCCTACCAACTCCCAACGGCCCTCCTTCACTCGCGCCTGAATTTGTTTGAATTCGGCCGGGTATTTTTGTTCAAGCCATTCGAAGTCCTGGACGCTCGATTGCGCATAGAGGAAGCGCGGATATTCGTCCATCAACTGCAGAACCGTATTGAATGTGTCGCGCACGACTTCTACAGTTTCGGTCCATGGCCAGAGCCATGCCATATCGATGTGCGCGTTTCCCACCAGGCGGATTGTGAACTGCTTCATCCAGTCGTTGAGAGGCGACATCCGCTGGCCCGCCGAATCCAGAGAATGTGAAAAGGCCAGTTGATCTCCGCGATCCAGCGCCGTTAGATCGATTGCCCCGACCGCGTCGTCGAGTTGCTTTTCATGTTCCGCTTTCGTCTCCGGAAAGCCGCTGATAAGCGCTTCCGCCGATTCAATCCCGGTTCGCAACACGCCTGGATCAGGCTGTCCCGAATAGTCGATCAATACCTGAGCGCCAAAGAAACGGCCACGCTCGGTGTGAAACGGGACCTTCACGGCAACGAGCACGCTTTGCCCGGGGAACGCCTTGTCAGTGATCAAGATTGGATCTAGAGTACGTGACGACCCTTGTGCCACCAACCCGCCGTTGAAGAAAACGCGGCCGTCGTTGGAGAAACGCACGGCTAGCCTCAGCCGCGCACCGCGAATATCCTTACCGCCCACGGTCGCCGGAACTGTGATCGTCGTGCGATACCAGGCGGGACCTGGCTCGGCACCGGCAGCCGCTCTGGTTCCGGTGAGATCTACTGTGATCCAATCCGAATCGTTTAGAGAGGGGTCTTCTCCGTGTGGGAGATCAGCTTTATGAGATAGCCAGTGCGGGACAGGCAGGCTGCTCATCTCCGCTAAACGTGCGACCACTTTCGGATATTTTTCCTGCCATTGCTGGGAAGGGTGGCGCAATTGCTGCGCGTGCAAACAGGCGCAAACTATAAAAGCGCCAAAAATGAGGTTCTTCATAGTACTCCAGGATTATGGTAACGATATCACTGTCGGCGTGGTGAGTCGGCGGCATATAATCGCACGATGCGGCAGCGGCGCGGAGAAGTAGCTTT
>JALYVD010000075.1 GCA_030853405.1 Acidobacteriota bacterium
CTGCAAGTACACCTGCCTGCCTCATCCCACCACCCAAGCGTTTTCGATAGAGTCGTCCGCGCGCGATCGCTTCGTCAGATCCCACGAGCAGCGAGCCAACCGGTGCACCCAAAGCTTTGGACAGGCAGACCATCACGGAATCAGCTTCGCGAACAATGCGTGCAACGGGCTCACCGGTTGCGACGGCGGCATTGAATATCCGTGCGCCATCCACGTGTACCTTTAGCCCGCGCCGGTGTGCTTCGGTACAGATCTCGTCGATAGTTTCGACGGGATAGACGGTACCGCCTGACATATTGTGCGTATTCTCAAGCGAGATCAATGTCGTCGGCGCGTTGTTTGCTCCCTTTGGACGGAGTACGCCCTCAATCTGTTTCCACGTGAGAATGCCATCGCTGGTAGGAATAGCGCGCGGGATACACCCTGCGAACCAGGCCATCATCGATAGCTCCCAGTCCAGGATGTGGGAACGGGAATCGCAAGCGACTTCTTCCCCGTGGTTTGTGTGAATCTTAACGCCGATGGTGTTGCCCATCGTGCCCGTCGGGACGAACAGCGCAGCTTCTTTACCGAAGATTTCGGCGGCCCGCCGCTCCAGGTGATTGACTGTCGGGTCCTCGCGGTACACATCGTCGCCGACTTCCGCCGCTGCCATCGCGGCGCGCATCTTCCCGCTAGGTTTTGTTACGGTATCGCTTCGAAGATCGATCAAGTCAGACATTGATGAACTCTTGTAGAACTTCGTTCGATAGCAGAATGCCGTGGTCGGAGAGGCGCAAGCGGTCACCGTCGCGCTCCATTAGACCTTCTGTAAGCCACCTGTTGATTGGGGTTGCAAAGCGAAACCATTCGTATTGCGTAGGTTCAATGCCGGATGCCAGCCGCAACCCAACGAAGAAGTGTTCTTCGGCGCGATCCGTTGCCTCGGCGGATTCTCTGCTGCCGCTTAAATACAGGTCCATGCTGTCTGGATTACTCCACCGGCGCTCTCCGTCAAACGAGTGAGCATCGAGCCCGAACCCGACGTAAGGCTCAAGCTTCCAATACTTCAGATTGTGTTTGGATTCGTAGCCGGCGACGGTGAAGTTCGAGATCTCGTAGCGATGGATGCCTATCGTTCGGAGGCGCTCCACCGCACGCTCGTAAAGATCCGACATCAGGTCGTCGCTCGGCAGAAGAGAAGCACCATAACGAACACCTCCCAGAAGCGCTTCCTTTCCTAACCGGCTGTCTTCATCCATTTCGAAGATGTAAACAGAAACGTGAGGTGGCCGGAGACGTTCAATCCAGTCGAGTGATTCTTCCCACGACGGGCGCGTTTGTCCGGGCAGCCCCGCGATCAGATCGACGTTGATATTGGCGATCCCCGTACCGCGAAGAATGGCCATATCGCTCTCGACGATTTCCGCCGTGTGGCGGCGGCCGGTTTGGCGCAATTCAAGCGGAATGAACGATTGAACGCCAAGGCTTACGCGATTTACCCCGGCAGCCGCCCACGCAGATGCAAGTTCCGGAGTAACAGTCCCGGGCGCGCATTCTAGTGTTACTTCGGTTAGTGCCGTGGAAGGAATCGCGTTCAGAAGTCCTCCCAACTCATCCGGCGGCATAAGACTCGGCGTTCCTCCACCCAAATAGATAGTCTCGGGAGCCCAAAGCCAGGTGTGATTCCGGATCTCAGCCACAAGCGCGCGTGAATACTGTGACTTCACCTCGACCGGCGAGACCCCGGACGCGAAGTTACAAAACGTGCACTTCTGGGTGCAGAATGGGTATGAAATGTAGACGCCAGGCACGATCTTTTACAGCGTGACCGTTTCGCCCAGCAGTTGACCGATCGCAGATGCGATCATCTGCTCCAGGGTCTGTTTGGTCTCGGGGAGAACAAAGCTTTGCGATGCCGGGTCCCAGTCCAGTTTGAAGCTTTTCGAATGGGCGGAAACCCAGATTTGGCGTACCGGCGTGTTCGGGCTGACTACGAACTTCGCTTTCGGCTCCTCAAACTCAATCGCGAGCGCGCCGGAGTTGAAATCGGGTTCGAAATCATAGCGTTCCGTGGCATGGGAGAGCTTCTTGTATAGACTCTGTAAAGCGTCGTCGGCCCGGTTTTTGAATTCTTGTTCGTCCATCGTCCCTTCTATTGTCGTCCGGCCAGCCAAGATTTGGTAACTTTAACCTGCGAGGCGTCATCTGAGAACTACGATCAACATGGAGTCGTCGTGTGTCCGCCAGACCCTTATCCCCGCAACCAGCAAGCTGTTTGGCGATTATCTGTACGACTTCGACCGGGTTGCAGACTTCTTCCCCTACTACTTTGGCGATTCTGAAGCATTTGTAAGCGCTTCGAAGCAGATCGACTTCCCGGATTCGCGCAGAGCGGCGTTAGTTTCGGCCTTGCGCGAGCAGAACGGCGACTCGGATGCGCTTCAAAAGCTTGCTCAACCGGGAACCGTAGCCGTTGTCACGGGTCAGCAGGTTGGCTTGTTTTCCGGTCCTGCTTACACGGTTCTTAAAGCGGTAACGGCGGCGAAACTCGCACAGAAACTCAGCGACAGCGGCGTAGCGGCAGTGGCAGTTTTCTGGCTCGCGACAGAAGACCACGATCTGGCGGAAGTGGATCATGCCTGGGTTTTTGATCGCCACGTAACTCCTCGTAAAATTTCATTGCCGCAGACCGCAAACGGCGGTCCGGTTGGCGAAGTTGCCTTTGAAAGTTGGCCCCTCGACGATCTGCGGTCGGCATTAGGCGACCTGCCATTTGCGGAAGACGTGATCGCCAAAGTGGCAGACGCTTACCGCCCAGGTGCAACCCTCGGTTCAGCATTCCGCGCCTTTTTGAAAGATATCCTGAGCGAGTTGGACTTGCTTTACGTGGATCCGCTAGCTCCTTCTATCCGGGACATAACGGCGCCGTTTTTGAGCCGGGCGGTAGAGGAGATTCCGAGTCTGATTCCGCTTGTGCGGCAGCGGGACGCGGAACTCGTTGCGAGGGGTTATCACGCGCAGGTACATATCGAAGAGAATTCATCGCTTTTGTTCCTGGTCAACGGAAAGCGGAATGCCGTGCGCTGGAAAGACGGACAGTTCGTTGCGAAGGACCGCACCTACACAACGGCGGAGTTAGCGCAGTTGGGGCACTCGCTCTCACCGAACGCTCTGCTTCGTCCAGTTATGCAGGATTATCTGCTGCCGACAGTCGCCTACGTTGGCGGCCCGGCGGAGGTTGCCTACATGGCTCAAGCGCAAGTGCTGTATGAGAAGTTGCTGGGGCGTATGCCCGTTATCTTTCCCCGAAACAGCATGACTCTTCTGGACGAACGCGCGACCAAGATTCTCGATAAGTATGGATTGAAAGTAACAGACCTGCTAGACACTCGCTTACAGGCGACGAGCCGTATCGCCTGTAAGCTAGTACCGGCTGGGCTTGCGGAGGAGTTTGGCGCCGTCCGCGGAACGCTTGCGGAATCGATCGAGAAGCTTCAGTCGGACCTTACGGGATTCGACCCCACACTCGAGGCGGCGGCAAAGAAGAGCGGTGCGAAAATCCTCTATCAAATAGACAAGCTGGCCCGGAAGACGGCGAACGAAACGATGCGGCGTAATAAGAGAGCCGCGGATGACGCCAGTTATGTGTTGAATCTGGTTTACCCGGAGCGCCACTTACAAGAAAGGTTCTATTCGATCGTTCCCTTTCTTGCGAAGTATGGTCTGGACTTGCCCAAGCAGCTCATGGAACAAACACAGCTTGCTTGTCCAGACCATATTGTGCGCACTATCTAACTTCTCCGAGGTTGATCAGGTCGCTCCGAGCTTGCGGATTTTGTGCTCCGAGTTTTGATGCATGGATCTGAAATGCTTCCAGATACAAAGCGCGCGCTTTGTCTACTTTGTGACGATCCTGATAGACCAGCCCTAAGTTAGACAAAATCGAGGCATACTCAGGCTGATTTCGCCCAGCCGTTTTCTCAGAAATTGACAACGCTTCTTCTAGTAGGTCCTGAGCTTGCTTATAGTCTCGTTCCGATCTCGCGGCTAGGCCAAGGTTGTTCAGCGCGGCGGGAAGAAGCGGCGTGAAGCGCGGTTGATGCCGGAGCAACTGAACAGCTTGCGTCAACGATTCCTTCGCCGCGGGAAGATTCCCGGACGTCCGATAGAGCGCGCCAAGGCTGGTGAGGACTTCCGCGATCGTGCCGTCTTGATTATCCGGCGCAGTTTCGGCTAAGTGAAGCGCCTGCTGGTATAGCTTTAGCGCATCCGGATTCCGGCCCGTACGTTGCATAATTACGCCTAGCAGATTCGCGCTCTCCGCAAGCACATCGCCAATGTTTCCGGACAGTTTCTCACGCGTCCGCAGAGCGCGTCTGGCGAATGTTTCGGCTGATTCGTACTGTGCGGTCTCCAGGTAGAGACGGGCTAAGTTGTGCAAGACCTTGGCGTTCTGCTCGGTCGCGGTGGTGCCGTTGTGCTCTCTGATCCGCAGAGCCTGCAGGTACAACTTTTCGGCTTCGCCGTAACGGGCTTGCATTCTATATACCGCGGCGAGATTGTTCAACGTGGACGCATAGTCTTCACCGGAGATCTGATCCTCCGCAGTCCACAGCGCGACCGAGTGCGTCAGAACAGTTTCCGCTTGCGCGTAGTCTCCACGTTCGTAGCAGAGCGCGCCCGCGTTGCTTAGATCACTAGCCGATTCGTTATCCGCTTGCGCAACCGACAACCCTAAGAACCCGAATATCAGGAGTAACCAGACTGTTTGCCTCATAGAAGAATGGTGAGGCAGTTTCTAACTCAGCGGCAGTAAGGACGATTGTATTTACAGTATGTGTTTACGGTAAAAACTTATGCGAAGTGAAGTTGTTTGAGTAGAGCATGAAAGCGCGGCTCCGAACGGAGGTCGTTCCATGCAGGGTGAACTTTAAGCCACCCCACCGAAATCTCTCGCTGGGCGACCGCAGTTTCCAGACGCATCAAAGCGGCGTCTCGTTCGCCAAGGCCTAGGTGGATCAAGGAAAATGTGATACATCCCACGTGTTCGGCGCGGGACCTGATCTCTAGCGTGTCAAGCAACTCGCGCGCCTCCTTCACTTGTCCTGCAAGGCCAAGCGTCTGACCTAGCGCTCCGAGGATCTTTGGGAAATCTCCAACCAGTGCGCGGGCCTTCTGATACATTTCGATGGCCTCCGCGTACCGGCCCATCTGCGTATACACGCGGCCTAGCGAACTCCAGCCGATGTAGAAAAGTGGATCATGCTGAAGCAAATCCAGGTAAGCCTGACGCGCCTCCTCGTATCTGCCCGCGACCATCAGAATTAGCGCCCGTCCGTCCAGGATGATGCTTGAAAGCGGGTCCAGACTGATAGCGGTTTCGATCTCAAATGCAGCTTCGTCGAACCGGCCCAGCATGACGAGGTAATCGGTTGCGTACCAGTGATGCGCGACGGCATATCCGGGGCTTAGTGCAATGGCTCGCCGGTAGAGTTCTTCGGCCTCGCGCCACTCCCAGTCGTAACAGCTACGGACGAAAGCAAGACACGTGAGAGCTTCTGCCAGAGTTGGATCGAGATGAAGCGCTTTCTTAGCCGTCTCTCTAGCGGCCCGCATCATCACGGCGGGCTGAGCGACACCGTAAGTTGCCATCAACGCGTAGGCGTCCGCGAGCCCGGCCCAAGCGAGCGCCCAATCGGGCTCCCGTTCAGCGGCTTGCGAGAAATAAGAGACCGCCAAACGCAAACCTTCCTCGCTCCGTTTGTGCATTTGGAATCGCCCTTTTAAGTAGAAAGTATGCGATTCGGGTTCGCGAGCGCGAGGAAGAAATGCACCGCCCTCCACATGTTCGAAATCCACTCGCAGCTTATCGACGATTGCTTGGGCGATTTCCTGCTCGATCTTCATTAGATCGGAAGCGGCGCGATCCCATGCCTCGGACCAAAGGTAATGGCCGTCCGCGGCGTCAATGAGTTGTGCGGTCATTCGCAAGCGGTCGCCCGAGCGGCGGACAGTGCCACGCAGAATATTCTCAACCTGCAAGCGGTCTCGAATGGTTGCGAGATCCTCTTGACCTTTGAGCCGCGAGGCGGAAGACCAGGCGACAACGTGCAGCGCCTTCACGCGGGTCAATCCATGAATCAACTCTTCGGTGAGGCCGTCGCTGAAGTAGTCGAGTTCGGGATCACCATTCAAATTCGCAAACGGGAGAACCGCGATTTTCTTGGCCGCACAAGGAACCGGCAGCGGCGGCGGCGAGTAGGCACGATGGCGAATCTCGGCGGCATAGCTTCCACTTGGCAACTCGATGGTGAGCGCCGATCCCTGTCCCACCGTGTCGTGCCATTGCTTGAGTCTCGTACGAAGACGGCGAGCCTCGACGCGCACCACGGGATCGATGCGAGGATCGAAGTGTTGTCCCCGGTCGAACACCTCAACGCCGATGACGTATTCTTTCACGCGGGCCGAATCTCCGTTCAGAGCAGCCTGGACCGAGAACTCAAGAAAGCGGCTCAGCCGGTCGGAACGGCGGAAGAGTTCGCTTTCAAGTATGCGCCCCAGATGTTCGCGCACGAGTTCGTTTGGTATTGGTTCCTGATTCGAGGAAGATGTGACGGCCAATATAATCTACATTCGCATAGCCTTCAAAGACTTATTACAGCCCCTTGTGAAAGATACTGCGCGGCGGCGGGATAGGAGAAGGAATCGGAATAATCGCTACTCGCTTTGGCTGTTCCGGCCGCGGTTGTCACGGTTCCGGAAATAGTGTTCGCGTCCACCGCCAGCGTGAGGTATCCCCAGTGTTCATCGTCGCCGGCCACTAACTTTGCATTCGTCGCGGTATCGGTCGTACCTATAGCGGAGTTCAGCTTATGCAAATTGTGATAGCCGCCAAAGCCAGCCACCATGAAGGGAGTCGGCGTTGCGCCGGTAACAAGACGCTCCACACGTTGATAGTTGTGAACGTGTCCGGTCAATACCATGTTGGGAACGCGGCGCGAGTCGTTGATTGCGTTTTGAACGGCATCGGCCATGCGGGCGCTGCCGCTATGGAAGCTGTCGAACGAAAAGATAGGGTGATGCAACGCGACGATCAGAGCTTTATCGGCCGGAGCGGTTGCAAATTCGTTCGTCAACCATTGCTGCTGAGCGGAATCAATCGAACCGCCTTCGGGAACGTTTGTATACATCCCGACGATGGTGACGAAAGGACAGTTCAGCGTGAAGTAGACATTCGGCAGCGGCATTGTGACACGCGGCGCGTCGTGCGAATTCGGGTCCACGTGGGGCGTGCCTTGCATGAAGTAAGCCACCCAGCCGTCAAGCGATTTTTGTGAGCTATTGATGGGATCGCCATCGTGATTGCCTGGAATAGAGATGATGGGCGCCGTGTACTGCGCGTAGGGTTCATAGAATTGCGCGTAGTAGTCGGTGATCTGACCATTGAAGTACACGACATCGCCCAGGTGATAAAAGAAACTCGGCGCGTCTCCACCTGATGTAACTGCGGCGGAAGGTGAAAGATCTTTGATCATGGCGTCCGCGACCGCAGTCTGACGCGATGCATCCTGCACGCCGCCTGTGTCGCCGACGGTATGAAAGACGAGTTTACCCGCTTTGGCAGAGCTTGCGCCGATACCAGGCACGGCGGTTTCAAGATCGAAATGATAAGGCGGTTCACCGAGCGGCGTGGGAAGCGGTTGGAACGCCTGCGTGTGAGTCAGCGCCGAAAGCGGGTGAACGCCGGGGTGCGTTTGGGATTTTCCTGCGACGAGCAAGAGACGGACGGAACCGGGAATCATGATGCGATTTTAGCGAGTGCTGCGTCAGGCGGCTTTGGCACGCCATCTCAACAACCGCATCGAGAACGATTGGGGATCACGCTGCGCCGCCTTAGCTTCCACTTCTATGTCGTGCTGCACCCGCTAGTTATGATTGAGCACATGGAAGCACACACGCCCAAACGGTACGCTGTCGAGAAGTTTATAAAGGGTCAAGGCGAGCACGCCCACGGCTGGCACGTCCGCGTTATCGATGAGCAGGAAACTCCAGTGGTCCGATTGGAAGCTGTCAACCAGGATTCGAGCGCCAAGGATAGCCCCAAGAGCCTCGAAATCCATACGCGCCAAATTACGCTCGAAAACGATGAACTGGATTCATCCACCCGGAAAATGATCGGCAGATGGCTGGATTCGCTTTCATCGGGAGAGCACACCACCGGCGTCTAATTCAGCTAACGGCAAACTCCGCCAGCCGGTCCCGGATCGACTGGGGCGCATCGGCGATTACTTCACAATATTCGTCCTCGTAGGTCTTCGAGAGAACAGCCGCCCGGTCATGCAGTAGATTAAGGGCGCGGCCTTCACTAAGCGGAAATCTAAAGCGCTGCCGGGCGACCGGATCTTGCTTCAGCTCCTGATCTATCAACTGCATTAGCCGGTCCATTCCGTCGCCCTTGTGAGCGGAAATCAGCACTGCTTCTGTCGCGCTCTGCCGCGCCGTTTCGCCCAGAATGCGATGCGTCATGGTGGGCAGATCCTCTATCCGGCCGCTCTCGTTAAGACGGTCGCTTTTGTTCAGAACCAGAATCTGCTTGGTTCCTTCCGCCCCAATTTCCCCGAGTACCTTCATGACGTGGGCGGTCTGCTCGGAAGCCGTCGTGGAGGTGACGTCCACGACATGCAGCAGCAGCGCCGCCGCCGTTACTTCTTCCAACGTGGCACGGAAGGCCTCGATAAGCGTCGTGGGCAGATTGCGAATAAATCCGACCGTGTCGCTCATCAGTACGCGCCGATGCGACGGCAGTTGAATCTGGCGGACGGTGGGATCGAGCGTCGCGAACATTCGGGCGTCCGTCAACACGCCCGCGCCTGTCAGCCGGTTGAACAGCGTTGATTTGCCCGCGTTGGTGTACCCTACCAGGCTGACTGTCGATAAAGGAACCGCTTGCCTTTGCGACCGCTGGACCCCTCGGGTCGCACGCACGCGTTCGATTTCGGATTTAAGTTTCGAGATGCGCTTTCCAATGCGGCGCCGGTCTGTTTCAAGCTGCGTTTCGCCAGGTCCGCGCGTCCCTATTCCACCGCCCAACCGCGACATCTGCGTGCCTCGGCCGGCTAGTCTTGGCAGCAAATAATTCAGTTGAGCCAGTTCAACTTGTAGTTGGCCCTCGGCCGTGCGGGCGCGCCGCGCGAAGATGTCCAGGATGAGTTGCGTGCGGTCCAACACCTTGGCGGGCAATCGCTTCTCTAGATTGCGCAACTGTGTCGGCGTCAGTTCGTGGTCGAAGATGACGGAATCGATCTGGTCTGCTTCCACTCGCGACCGGATCTCTTCGACTTTTCCGGAGCCCACAAGCGTTGCGGAATCGATTGCCGGACGAGCCTGCGAGATGCGGTCTATGACCCTTGCTCCTGCACTTTCGGCGAGTACGGATAGCTCATCAAGTGACTCCTCCGCGTCGGCTTCGACGATTCCGGAACCTATGGGCGCCCGCTGCCTTGCCGTCAGTTCTAGACCGACAATGATCGTTCGTTCGTCCGGGGGCCGCGCGTCCACTACTGATTATTTTCCGTCTGCTCGTTGGCGGCAGGCAGGGGCGTACCGGGAGCTGTTCCCGCTACTGGCACGTGACCGCCGCCGTGTACTGGTTTTGAAACCACCACGGTGGAAATAGCGTGTTTGAAAATGAGCTGCTCTTGATTGTTGGTTTCGAGAATGACGGAATATTTGTCGAAGCTCTTGATGCGTCCCGACAGTTTGACGCCGCTCATCAAATAAATGGTGAGGAAAGTCTTGTCTTTTCGAGCGTTATTAAGGAACGCTTCCTGTATATTTTGCGCAAGCTTTTCCATTGGTTTTCCTTGTTCGTCTGCAGCGCTGTTCGACATCCACATCACCGGCATTTCTATACTATCGCTGGGTGAAAGGCGTATCTTATAAGATATAGCGCTATGCCTTACAAGCTGACCGTGAACGGGCGGTCCAAGACCGTCGATGCTGAGCCGGACACACCACTTTTGTGGGTGCTCCGGGACGTTTTAAACCTGCATGGAACCAAGTATGGCTGTGGAATCGGCCAGTGCGGGGCATGCACGGTTCACCTGGGCGGCCAAGCCGTGCGGTCTTGCTTAACGCCTGTTTCCGCTGCGGCAAACCAGAAAATCACTACCATTGAGGGCCTGTCCCCTGACGGCTCCCATCCGCTACAAGTGGCCTGGCGCGAGATCGATGTTCCGCAATGCGGTTACTGCCAGGCCGGACAGATCATGTCGGCTGCGGCTCTGCTTGCCAAACACCCGCGCCCCACCGACAGCGACATCGACGAAGCGATGAACGGCAACCTCTGCCGCTGCGGAACTTATGTGCGCGTCAGGGAAGCTATCCACAAGGCTGCTGCCCTTCATCCGGCTGGAATGCAGAAAGGAGAGCTGTAAGCCATGGCGCTATCACGACGTTCTTTTCTCCACGTAACGGCGCTCGCTGGCGGAGGCATGCTCCTCGGCACGTATCTTGAACCGAAGGGCTTCGCTCAACAGCCCGCTCAACAAGCCCCGCTTGAGCCCAACACCTTCATCCGCATTGCCGCTGATGGCACGGTTACTCTCATCTCCCGCAACCCCGAAATCGGGCAAGGGATCAAGACCATGCTCCCGATGTTGATTGCCGAAGAGCTTGAGGTCGATTGGAAATCCGTCAAGGTGGAGCAGGCCGACTACGACCCCAAGTACGGTCTGCAATCGACGGGAGGCAGCCGCGCCGCCTCGAACAATTTCGTTCCCATGCAGCAGGTGGGCGCGGCGGGCCGGCAGATGCTGATTGCCGCGGCCGCCAAAAAATGGAACGTACCCGAAAATGAGTGTTACGCCAAGCAGGGCCGCGTCTATCATCGCACCACGGACCGGTCATTTGGCTATGGCGAACTCGCCGCGATGGCTGCAACGATGCCTGCTCCGGACCTCAAGGGCATGAAGCTCAAGGACGCAAACGCCTACAGCATCATCGGGCAATGGACGCCTGGTGTAGACGTGCCCGATATTGTTTCCGGCAAGCCCATCTTTGGCATAGATTTCACCATGCCGGGGATGCTCTTCGCGGCCTATCAAAAATGCCCGGTATTTGGCGGCAAAGTCGTCAGCGCGAATCTGGATGAGATTAAGAAATTACCCGGAGTGCGGCACGCCTTTGTAGTCGATCACGCGGTCGATGTAGGTCCAGTTATGAAGGGTGACCCGGGCCTTGAGCCAGGCATAGCTATCGTGGCGGATACTTGGTGGCAAGCGCAATCGGCACGGAAGAAGCTGGAGGTGAAGTGGGATGAAGGCCCGGCAGCGGATCAAAGCAGTGAGGCTTTCGCTAAACAGGCGCAAGAACTCTCACAGCAAACTCCCCAGCGTACATTGAAGACCGACGGCGATGTCGAGGAGGCATTCAAGAGTGGTGCGAAAGTTGTCGAAGGCGCTTACACTTATCCGTTTATCTCGCACGCGCCGCTTGAGCCTCGAAACTGCAGTGCGCACTTCAAAGACGGCAAGCTGGACATCTGGTCCACCACGCAGCAGCCCGCGCGTGGACACCAGCTTACTGCGAAAATTTTAGGAATCCCGGAGAGCGGCATTGCCGTTCACCTTCTGCGCGCCGGAGGTTCTTTCGGCCGCGGCTTGACCAATGACTACATGGTCGAGGTTGGCTATATCGCGAAGACGATTGGCGTGCCTGTGAAGCTTGTCTGGTCGCGCGAAGACGATATGACGCACGACTACTACCGGCCTGGCGGGTTCCACTTCCTGAAAGGTGCGGTGGACAATTCGGGCGCCCTGGTCGCCTGGCGCAATCACTTCGTCAGCTACGGTGAAGGTGAAACCTACTCCCCGTCTGCCAGCATTTCGCCCACCGAGTTCCCTTCCGGTTTCGTTCCAAATTTTGCGATGTACTCGTCCGTGATGCCGCTCCGGTTAAAGACCGGCGCGCTGCGGGCTCCTGGCGCGAATTCGCAGTGCTTCGTCATGCAATCGTTCATTGACGAACTGGCGCACGCGGCGGGTAAGGACCCTGTACAGTTCCGGCTGGAGTTGCTGGCCCAACCCGGACGCCAGATGGTGAAAGGAGCGGCAAAGCCTAAGGTGGAAAACGAACCGGCCCCCACGCGGGCCGCTGCGCAGCCACAATCCTACGATGTAGCCAGAATGCGCGGAGTTCTGGAGAATGTCGCGGAGAAATCCGGCTGGGGCAAGCGCAGTCTGCCGAAGGGCACGGCCATGGGAGTTGCGTTTCACTATAGCTTCCAAGGCTATTTCGCGCACGTCGCGGAAGTGACCGTTACCGCCAATAAGGCGGTCAAGGTGAATAAGCTCTGGGTCTGCGGAGATGTCGGAAGCCAGATCATCAATCCGAGCGGCGCAGAAGCTCAAGTGCAAGGCGCGGTGGTCGATGGGCTGAGTGAGTTGATGTTCCAGGAAATCACGCTCGAGCGCGGCCGGGTTGTCCAGACCAACTACAACCAGCATCAACTGCTTCGGATTCGCAATGCCCCGCCGGTTGAGGTCCACTTTGTGAAGACGGGCCACGCACCCACCGGACTGGGTGAACCAGCGCTACCGCCGGTAATACCGGCTGTTTGCAACGCCATCTTCGCCGCTACGGGCCAACGCATACGCTCGATTCCATTGATTAAAGACGGATTTACCTGGGCCTGACAGGTAGGACGGGCGCCCTCGCTCTCCAGCCGCTTCGTGGAGTTTGGACATTTGAGTGCTGTTCAGTTGATCAAACAGCTGTCGTCCAATTTTCCGACATGCCGACAAGAACGAAGTCGCTGGCGCGACGGACGCTACGCGTGTGGCGGTGATCAGTAGTGGAAGCGCGGTAAAGTAGCGGGTCACAAGGAGGTCTTGTGACCCAACTCAGACGGAAAATGCTGGAAGAACTCC
>JALYVD010000312.1 GCA_030853405.1 Acidobacteriota bacterium
CGGGACCACCGCCAATTCTGGCCAATACGTCAATAAGACCGGGGCTTCCGGTAAGACATTGAATTCGGTCGCGGCGTTCGCACTGTCGCCGCCCTTTCTATAATTCACGTGTAGGGTCCAATTGCCCACATTCGCGAAGTTCACGTTCGCTGCATAGAGGAGTTTGTTTGTGGCTTGTGCGTGCTTGGCGTGAACGGTTATTTCTACCCGTTGCGGACCGGACAATCGCAACGTGACCTCACCGTCCATCACAGGGCTTTGGTCAACCGCCCTTTGCACGAGTACACTGACGTCCGCCATTCCTACTCGCAGCGGAACTGGCGACGTGAAAGCAATCAGCACCAGATTGCCGTCCTGGGCTCGCATCCGGAGAGCGCCTCCATCCGCATACAGCAGGCACGGCAGCAGCGTCGTCAACACTAGAAACGCAATCCTCAATGGATCATGCCACGCATTTGCATCGGCTGAAACAGAATCCAGATTCCGGCCCCATAGAGAAGACAGGAGAGAGCCGCCCACGGAGCACTCATGACCAAAGCCGATCTGGTGCAGGCAACAAGCTGCTTGCCGATTCGCCAACAGATGTAAATACTTAGCAGCACGCCCGCGCCGAGTACCAGTAACTGCAGGGATGTTAACCAGTCCGGCACGTAAGGCGCGGGAACGCCGGGAATGCTCCCGTTAATAAGACGCCGCACAACCGGAACTACTTGGCCGCCGCTTGTAATCAGGTGGAAGAGCAAGTGGGCAATCCACATCGAGAAGCCAACCGGCACAAGCGCGAATATGAAACGGATCGCACCCTTTGAGCCACGTCCCTCGCCCGAAAGCCGGTTGATCCATGAACACAGAGCGACAGCCACCGCAGGCGCAAATACCGCCCCTGTAACAACGAACACCGCTACGATGAGTGGCATCATATGCGCACCCAAACGAGCGTGCCACGAGTGCTCCCACATTACGACGGGACTAACCATACCCGCCGCGTTGACGAATGCCGCAAACACGATCACTAGAGCCAAAGCCGCCAGATCCGTACGGCCTGAAAGCCTTCGTATGGAAGAGCGGTATGGATCAACCGTTAACGTGCTGGCGGGTGCAATGTGAACCAGTGCCACGTTGTCATGCGGACACGCCTTCACACAGTCCAGGCAGAAGGTGCAATCGAGATTCCCTACCTTTCTGGGTTGAAACAAATCCAACTCGCAACCACGCGCGTGATCGTTCCCACGAATGCAATCGTATGTGCGGCAACTCTGGCAAACCTCCGTTTTTCGCACGCCAATCTCACGCGGCGAAATCAGCGATCCGACGAAATGAAATTGCCCAATCGGACAGACGTATTTGCAAAAGCTTGCGCCCTTGAACGCTCCATCGATCAGCAACGCCGCCATAAAGTACCCTGCGATGATCGTGGCCGTCATCCATGGACTGTCCCAAAGGCTGAACGCCTCGTAAGCCCACAGATACACGAGCAATAACCCGACCGGGATCCATTTATTGCGTAATGCGCGAGGCCACCGCAGCCGCGCAGGAAGCAGCTTTCGTCCGAGATCACGAACCAAAGTGAACGGACAGGACATGCAAAATAGATTTCCCACCAGCAGAATCGCAACTACCGACAGCGCCCGCCAATGCGTCCACGGAAGGACCCCAGCAAGATTTAGCGGCGCAACCTGGGGTCCAAAGAAACCATCCGCCATCACGAAGATCGCCAACAAAAGCATCCCAATCTGGGCTGCACGCCGCATTTGCGGCAATTTGAACCTCTTCATCGTAGACGGTCTTTCGACCACCGCCACGCGCTTCCTAATGACAGCCGAACTCCGCCGCGACACGCGCGAGGTAGACAGCAACTTCATCGCGATCCCCACGGTCGGCAGTAAGTACAGGATTGATCCCGGCACCCACATGATTGCTCCCGCCAGCGTTTGATCCTCACGCGCCGTCAAGCCGCCAATGCGCACAGCTTCGTACGTCGGATACAGGAGCCTCCCCGAGAAAATAAAGAATGCAGAGAGTGCTGTATTGAAGATATCCGCGAACAGCAAATACGGAATACCGACCCAGAGGGGCCAGCGGGAGCGCGAGGGCCCTGGCCTGACAATTGGCCACCAAAATAAGATGCCGGTCCAAAAGAACGAAGCGTGCTGAATCCCGTGCCACTGCGGAGACCCAAGCGCCAATTCATAGAAACGAGGCAGGTGCCAGAAAAGCGTGCTCGCGGCGAAGACGATCCAGGCTACGGGAGGCGAAGTCAGCCAGGAAAAGAACTGCCGCAGCGGTCGCCAGGTTAAAAACGGGCCGAGACCCTCCTTGACAAACGCCTTGGGCAATCCGCGCAGCAGAGGCACAATTGGATCGGCCAGCAGAATGAGTGGAGGTGCAACCATCATGAGCAGCAAATGTTGCGCCATGTGCGCCGACAAGAACAAACTGTCGAAGGCGTCGAGCGGCGAATCGGCCGCAAGAAACAGAATTGCTAATCCACCCAGGAATGAGGCCAACCGCTCACGGTCATATAAGTCCCGCACCTGTCCATGTACCCGAATCCAACCGCGAGTGTACACGCACGCTACTACGACGAGCACCATGATGACGCGCGGGTCCAATCTCCAGGACGCGAGCGCCGCACCTGCAATAGAATCCACTTCGCTTACTTACTCAGTCGCACCGGCGATGGCAGGACAACCGCGAAATCACGGGGCAATTTATTTAACGGCTTGCTGGGATTGTGCGCCGGACGCTTCGACTTGGAACTCAAGGTCTGCATAAACGAGACTAAGGCCTCGACTTCCGCCGGACTCAGTTTCTTGCCATAAGCGGGCATGTTTCCGCCGCCCTGAATGACTTGCCGAACCATTTCATCGGCGGTTAAACGAGTAGCCACTTCATCCAGCGCAGGTCCCCGCTCGCCGCCAACGCCGCCCAGCGAGTGACAGTTCCGGCACTGCTTATTCTGGAAAACAATTGCGCCATGTATTTGCAACGGAGTCCGCCCTTTGACGAACTGCACCGGCACGGCATCGCCACTCCAGGCACCCATGCGCGGCGACCACGGCGAAGTCTCCCCCAAATACGCGAGGACGCCAATCACCATCAGAATGAATATCACTGACAGTACCGCTACGGGCCTGCGGCGCGCGCTTTTCTCACCCGTCCCCGACAAGAAAGGCAACACAAACAGGAAGCCAATCATCAGGGCGGGAGCCGCGAATAAAACAACCACTTCCATCCAATCCGGCAGCAGCGCGAGTGCCGCGAAGACCGCGAGAAAATAGAAGTCAGGCCGCGGATTTGTGTCAACGAGCGTCGGATTCGGCGGGCCGCCCGGACCTTTCGGTCCAAAGATCAGCGCGCAGGCCAGAATGCCGACAATTACCAGAGCGGCAAAAATCAGATCCTTTCCGATCGCCTCCGGTACAAACGGAACGCCTTCTTTTCGCAAGATCTCCGCGTACTCGGCGTCGTACGTTCCTTTGTGAACGGGGTGGCCGGGCTTCGGATATTCATTGATGCCCTTCGTCAGCACCAGCCGCAAATGCATACTGATGATCGCGATTAGAGCGCCGGGGATAAGGAACACGTGCAGAGTAAAAAATCTCGACAGTGTTTCACCGGCTATGATCGGCCCGGCTAATAACAAATGCACAAGTTGAGCGCCTATCAAAGGCACTCTCCCCGTTATGGAGGCTCCGATCGTTAAGCCCCAGTACGCATCCTGATCGAAGCGCATCACTTGGCCCGTAAACGCCATAGCAAGCGTACACAGCAGCAGGAACACTCCACTGACCCAGGTGAGTTCTCGTGGGTATTTGTATGCGCCAAATAAAAAGACCTGAATCATGTGCGCCGTCATGATGGCGACCATGAAGTTCGATCCCCAATTGTGAACGGCGCGGATGTACCAACCCCAGAACTGTGCGTGATTCAGATATTGGAGACTCGTGTACGCCTCGTTCGTGGACGGGATGTAAACGAAAGCGAGGATGGAGCCAGTGATGATTTGAATAATGAAGCACAGCAGGGTGGCGCTACCAAATACGTAGAACCAACTGCCCGCGCTCGCGGGTACCTCATGCCCCGCAGTGGACGAGTAGAGCGCCGTCAGATGCAACCTGTCGTCCAGCCAGACTGCGAGTTCTCTTATCCAGTTCATGCGATCGTCTCCCGGACTAAACGGGGTTGGAGAGCGTTGGCATCTCCCCGCCCTTTACCCACAGCTCGCCTTTTTCGACTTTGTAGTCGTATTCGAAAAGACCGCGCGGAGGTGGTCCCGCGGCTCGCGCCCCATCTTCGTAATATGCGCCGCCATGACAAGGACACATGAAAAGTCCCGACTGCTCGAACCATCGAACCGGGCAACCAAGATGCGTGCAGTTGATGGCAAAGACCTGAAATTGATTCCCCTGCTTGCGGCGCACCCAACAGGGAATGTCCGCCGTCTGGCCGTCCCATGGCCGCGTGTACGGGTTACGGTAAGTCGCAATACGGGTCGCCTTCTCCGGAAAGTTTTCCAGCGCTCCGAGCGAAATCCAGGAGCGCGGGTCTTTCTTTTCGACGAAGCTCGAAAATACGAACCCGACTAAGGGAACCGCCAGTGCGACTCCGGCAACAACGTTCACCATGACGCCTATCGTGAACAACCAATCGCGGCGCGACGGATCCGGCGTGTTCCCTTTCATCTCCGTCCGGTTTGTATCCAATTCGCGATTCGGTTCGCTCATTTCCCGCCCCTCTGGCTACTGCTTCCCTT
>JALYVD010000318.1 GCA_030853405.1 Acidobacteriota bacterium
TCAGACGGCTTGCCGGCCGAGCGGCGAATTCGCTGCACTCAGCCATGCCGCCACGTAGAATATTCCGCCGATCACAAGCGTCATCTGCAATCCCAAATAGATCGCGAGGAACATCGCCATGGCCGACCCCATCACGCTCGACGCCGCATTGATGGCCCAGGCCCAACGAACGGACGCGGGCATTATTTTCTCCAGCATCGAGAGGCCTGTAGGAAACGGCATTCCCATTGCGAAGCCCACCGGGCTGATGAGCGCGACCGCGCAAAGGACTCTGACCGCGAACGGCAGGGCCACTCCGCTTTCGACGATCGGCGTCAGCACGGCCGAAAGCACTACAATGGCGGCGGCAATGATCATCAACACGCGGCTGAGTCTCTTGATCTCGCCCCGTATCAGGTGTTTACTGGTCCAGCTTCCAGCGCCGCTCGAAATCAACATCGAAAAGATGATCACTGTAAGCGCGTAGGTCGGATGGCCCAGGAACAGTACGAATTTTTGGATTAGCGCCACTTGAATCAAGATGTACCCGGCGCCTATGAACAGAAAGAACAAGAGCGCCCGTATCGACCCGGGAGCGCGCGGCAAACGGCTCCGAAGGATAAGCGGCGGAAGAGCCAGGATGATCAGCGTGGCAACGATGCTGATCGCGACCAGCCCGAATAGCAAAGGCAGTGCGCTGTTTACCTTGTAATCGGCCGTGGCGTGCGATGCGTGCCAGAAGTACTGCCAGAGATCTCTTGGCTGGACGGTGTAGAAGAAAAATGGACGGTCGTCCGAAACCGGGCGAACATCGAAAACATAAGAATCGTAGAAGCGGTTAAGGTCGGGCGCGAGGAGTAGATCGCGGAAAGCCGTCTTCAGAGTTGTGCCCGGGAAATAGACCAACTCCATCCCGGCGATCTTGGTGGCTTGCTGAATACGGGCGATGTCGGAAGAGGTAAAAGGCGTCCGTGAGACCAGGATAGTGTCCTGTGCTCCCCATTGTTTGAGTTGCTGTAGGTGTTCCCGGACGACCATAACGTTGCGCGCCGGATCATTCTGGCCCAGTTGTTTCAGTGCGCTGTCGGCAAGCGATACGACCCGCAGCGATTCGCGGGGAGGTGCAAAACCCCAGCGCGTGAAGGCCATCACACCGTCATCGGTAAGGTGCTTCAAGTAATCCAGAAACGCATTAGTCGTGTAGAGGTTGTTCTCGGAAAGAGCAAAAGCTCCGGCAGCCGTGGACGCCCAGGTGTCTACCAGAGTCGCCTGCAGCACCTGATAGCGATCGTTCGACCGCCGCACAAACGACCGCCCGTCCTCGATGACAATCTTGACCTCGGGCCGGAAGTACAGACGATTACTGTACTGCGGGAAACGCTTCCGCATGATCGTTTGGGCAATGATCGGATTAATCTCTACGCCAGTCACGTCTTTACTGCCGGACGCAAGCGCACGCGAAACGTCCCAACCGCCGCCGGGCCCAATGACCAGCGTCTTCGCGGCCGGACGCAGAATGTACGGGAATCCGGGGCCGGCGTACGTGAGATCGAAGCGATCCTTATGGGAGAGATGATTGAAGTCGAAGTCCGCGACCCCGGTAGCGGCGTCCGCGTCAATCACGATGCTCTTCATGTTGCCTTCCTGCTTCAAGGCAATCCGGGAAAAGCTATTCCAGGCGACGAATTCTTCGTTTGCGATGCGCTGCCCTTTGGCGTATTTCACATCGATGACCGGCGATTTCGCATTCCAGGTAATGAGGCCGACCAGCAACAGCCCGAGGACGACACAAAGCACCCTGCCCCGCGTTGCCCGGCCCAGATGAAACCAGATGGCGGCGGAAACTGCAAATAGAACCGCGGCAACGATGATGGTGTTCGGACCACCGATCCAATCCAGAAGCGCAACCAGCACCGCGCAACCCGCCGCCGCCCCGATCAAGTCAAAGAAGTAAACGCGGTCAACGCGCTGAATAGTCTCCGCAACCACCAGCGAGAGAATCGTTCCAGAGAAGAGAAACGGAATGGCGGCCACGAAATAGGCTGTCATCAGATCCAGCGTTGTCATTTCGCCGGTCTGGTTCAGCAGGAAGCACAGGCAGAGGACGATTGCCACTGCATTGGCTGCGGCCAGCATTCCAAGCTTGTTAAAAAGAGATCCGCGAAGACTCGCCACCACGTACGAGAGCACGCCGCCCGCCCCTAGCCCGAACAAAGCGATAGAGATGGCCAGGAAAGCGAAATGATAGTAATAAATGACCGAAAAGACGCGCGTCAGCGCCAGTTCAAGCAGCAGCGTTGCGAGCGAAGTCGCGGCAACCCCGAAGTAAATCTGCGGCCAATGTTTTCGTCCAGTGATGGGAGGCGCCTGCTGGGTAAGAGTATCTACGGGTGACAAATTCCTATGGTAGTGGACGGCGGGCGCCCAACCGGGTTACACGGCTGTACGCGCATTCAAAAATGAAGCGATCCGGTCCGCAATGCGTTGACTGGCTTTGCCGTCGCCGTACGGATTGTGTACTTGGGAGCGGCGTTGATATTCGACGTCGTCATCCAGCAAGCGGGCCGCTTCCCGCACAATAGCGTCTCGATCGCTACCCACCAACTTGACCGTGCCAGCCTCTACCGCCTCGGGCCGCTCGGTCTTTTCTCGCAGGACGAGGATCGGTTTCCCGAGCGATGGCCCCTCTTCCTGGATGCCGCCAGAATCGGTTATGACGAGATAGGCGCGCCGCAGCAGGTCTACAAAGCCGACGTATTCGAGTGGGTCGATCAATGCAATGTTGGGCCTATCGCCCAGCAGAGAATTGACCGGTCCGGCGACGTTTGGGTTGGGATGGATGGGCCAAATGACTTGCACGTCATCGCGGCTGGCGAGATCCGAAACCGCCTGGCAGATCCGGGTAAAGCCATCGCCAAAACTTTCCCGTCGATGCGCTGTAACGACGACTAGCTTTTTACCTCCCTCAATAGGCAGCGGAGGTGCGGCAAGCTCACCTTTCTCCAATGCCTCTCGAACGGCGAGCACGGCGTCAATGCCCGTATTACCCGTGATCTGGATACGCTCCTCCGGCACGCCTTCCCGTCTTAGATTGGCGGCGGCCCATTCGGTCGGAGCGAAATGGAGGCTTGCGAGGCGGCTGGTGACGGTCCGGTTCAGTTCTTCCGGGAAAGGCGCAGACAAGTCCCACGTGCGTAGCCCGGCTTCCACGTGCGCCACCGGAACTCCTCGGTAGAAGGCGGCGAGCCCAGCGCAAAACGTGGTTGTTGTGTCCCCTTGCACAACCACCAATGACGGTTTCAACTCGGACAGAACTGGTTCGAGTGCCGCTAGCAGTCGGGACGTCAGGCCGGTGAGCGTTTGACCGGGCTGCATCAGAGCCAGATCGTAATCGGGTTGGAGATGGAAGACGTTGAGAACTTGGTCCAGAAGTTCCCGCTGCTGTCCGGTGACGCACACGACCGGGATTAAACCCGCGTATGCCGGGGAGCGAAGCGCGGCGACTAAAGGACAAAGCTTTATCGCTTCCGGACGGGTGCCGAAAACAATTAGAACGGTGGAAGGGACGGAGGCGGGGAAAAGCCTATTTGTGCCGGTAAGTGATTCGTCCCTTGGTGAGGTCATAAGGAGACATCTCCAAGGTTACGCGGTCACCGGCCAGCACTCGAATTCTGTTACGTCTAAGTTTCCCTGCGAGGTGGGCGAGAACTGTACGGTCCTGGTCGAGTTGGACGCTAAATAATCCACTCGGAAACTTCTCCACTACGGTGCCTGTTACTTCAATGCTATCTTCTTTACTCATTCGCCTCTTGTCGTGATGTTTAGCGGTCTAAGAGCACACTCCGCCCGCCATCTGTAAGTATATCGCAAAAGCGCCAATGGCCAGCGCCCTACACAAACCTACGATTCCCTTCCCGTCTTAGTAATCGCGATGACTTTGGCCTGAGCGCGTTCATTTTTCAGAAGAAATTCCCCGTCTAAGTAGCATCGAAAAGGCAGGTCCATGAATTTACGCAAACGGATTTGCCCAATTGTCGTCATCTTGTTGTTTGCTCCAACGTTTAGGGCAACGGCAAGTTCCCTCGTCGTCTTGAAACCGGAAACTGTGAGCGCGTGGAACGACTACGTTCACACAGTGCGGGCGCGGGCACAAGAGCGCCTGCATTCGATGCAGCCATTTCTTCGTATCGATGAAGACCAAAATGCCGGCGACAGAGTCCGGGATGGTGAAGTACTCGTGTCTCCCGTGGGTAAAACGCCCCGGGCGGTACCCGCCGGACTTATTCACGATTGGGTGGGCACGGCATTTCTGCCGAACGTAACACTTGAACAGGTCTTATCTACGGTCCGGGACTATGACAGTTACAAATTATTCTACGGACCCACGGTACTGAATTCGAAAACGCTGGTCAAGGGCGGATCGGAAGATCGTTTTTCCATGGTGCTGGCCAATAAGTCTCTCATCGCCAAAACGGCGCTGGGTGGTGATTATACGTCCTCTTATGTTCGCGTCGATAGCCACCACTGGTATGGCATTTTAGAGGCCACCCGGATTCAGGAGATCGAAAAATACGGAACGCCGGCTGAGCACGCTTTACGGGAGGACGAGGGAACCGGATTGATTTGGAGAGCCCTCACTATCACGCGCTTTGAGGAACGCGATGGCGGCGTCTACATCGAAGTAGAGGCGATTGTTTTGAGCCGTGATGTGCCGCGAGCCCTGCGCTGGGCGATTACGCCGATCGTGCGGCGCGTCTCTAAAGACTCGCTAATAACTTCGCTCCGGCAAACAGACCGCGCGGTGCATTCGCGCGATTCCGGTCCAGTTCAGGCCAGTGGCGCTTTAACCAATACGGTGCGTTCGTTTCGCTGACGCCGAAGCTATTTCCAGCTCGCGATCCGGTTGCTATCCTTTAATTTGCGCTTTAAATCTGCTGCGATCTGGCTTGGGAGTCTATCTCTGGCCGCCGCAATTTTTGTTCTTGTCGAACCCGGCAGGCTTGCGGCCGCGCCTACTGGGAGGCCCGGCAGCTCGCTTATTGACATTCTAAAGGGCGAATTGGATCGCGAATTCGGCGTCATGAAGACGAAAGCCGATCCCGCTCCTTATTACATGGCTTTTGAAGTCACTGAGGAGAACGTCGATGCCGCGTCGGCGTCTCTGGGAGCGCTGGTTCAAAACACTCACCAGCACGTGCGCGGCGTGGACACAACTATCCGGGTGGGCTCGCCGCAGTTCGACAACTATCATCCTTACAAAGGGACACAGTTCCGGTTCACCAGCTTCACTCCATTGAGCATCGATAACGATCCAGACCAGATCCGCCGTACCCTGTGGCGTGAATCGGACCGTGTTTACAGACTGGCCTCACGCCGTCTGCTGCAGTTGAAAACGGACGAACAATTATTGGCGGATCAGAAAAACCAGGATGCCGACTTTTCATCGGAACCCGCCGCGACGTTCTCCAGCAGTCCGGAGCAATACCGCGTCGATATGAATGCCTGGGTGGGACGGCTGCGAGCGTGGTCGGCGGAATTCAAACAGCACGACAAAATCTTGGGATCGCAGGTAAGCTTTCGTGCGCAACGTGAACTCCGCACCCTTGTGAACACCGAAGGCACAGCGGTACAGCGCGGCATGGATTTGTTTCGAGTGGAGATCAGCGCGGAAGGCCTCGCGAGCGATGGCATGGATGTGCGCACTTTCGACACAATTGAAGCCTCGGAGCCGGCGCATGTGCCCGCCGACAGTGCCATTCGCGCGCGGATTCAGGATGTCGCGACTAAAGTGGATGCGCTTGTAAGCGCTCCCCCCGCCGAACCCATCGTGTGTCCGGCGATTTTGTCGGGCCGGGCCGCTGGGGTATTTTTTCACGAGATATTCGGACATCGCGTGGAAGGACACCGCCAGAAAGACATCGAGGATGGACAGACCCTCACGAAAATGTTGGGCCAGAAGGTACTGCCGGATTTTGTGAGCGTGCGATTCGATCCGACCAGGCGCGAGTACAACGGTAAGGACCTTATCGGGTATTACGAATACGACGACGAGGGCGTGAAAGCCCAGCCCGTAAATGTCGTTGAAAACGGGATTTTAAAAACGTTCCTGTTATCGCGTTCGCCCGTGGGCCAGTTCACTCATTCGAACGGACATGGCCGCCGCCAACCGGGGTTTGAGGTTGTATCGAGGCAATCGAATCTGATCGTTGAATCGTCGAAGCAAGTGTCGGATCAGGAACTGCGGGCGATGCTGATTGCGGAGATCAAAAAACAGGAGAAGCCGTACGGTTTGTATTTCGAAGAGGTCGCAAGCGGCTATACGACTACCGGCCGAAAGGGGCTGCAGGCCTTTACCGTTGTGCCTCTGGTGGTCTATCGCGTGTATAGCGATGGCCGTCCGGATGAACTGATCCGGGGCGTCGATATCGTCGGCACACCACTGGCGAGCTTTCAGAAAATCTTAGCGACATCCAATCGTGCCGAGGTATTCAACGGTTATTGCGGAGCGGAGTCGGGCAGTATCCCGGTTTCGGCGGTTTCACCCGCCATTCTTGTATCCGAAATTGAGACGCAGAAAAAGCAAAATTCACAGC
>JALYVD010000333.1 GCA_030853405.1 Acidobacteriota bacterium
AGCTTTTCCTTGTCAGCCGAGTCAAGAGTAAGCGGTTGTTTCGGGCGCCCTGTTCGCATGCAGCCTCCGGCAGTATCTTCTACCCCAGAATAAAGGACTCTTATTCCTTTATCAACGGATTTCTAACTCAGCACACTAGAGCTTACTTTATTCCCGAAATCCGTGCCGCCGCCTAGCCCTGGCGCCCCCATTTCTGAACCGGTTTGATATGCTCTTATCCGCTCATTCACTGGCGGACTTTCATCAGAGGTTCCATGTCAAACCGACTCTCCCACGCTTTGCGCTTCCCGTTCTTCCCGCTTGCACTTTTGGTAGCGATCGCAGTTCCGGCAGCCGCTCAAATACCGGCAAACCGCGTTCGCGTTCACTATCACCGCCCCGATGGCAATTACTCCGGATGGGCTCTCTACACCTGGAACGCCTCCACCGAAAACAACTCCTGGTGTCAAAGTGAAGTCGCCGCCACCGGTTCCGACAGCTTCGGGGCTTACTTCGACGTTGGCGTGAATCCCACGCAAGGATCGCCAGCGGGCCAACTCGGATTTATCATTAACAACTGCGCCGACAACCAGCTTAAAGATCCCGGTCTCAACCAGTACCTGCAAGTCACGCAATACAACCAGGCCTGGGTGATCTCGGGCGATCCAGATGTATTCACAACTCAGCCTCTGATAGGCGATGGCCGAATCCCGGCTGGCGACGTTCGCATCCACTATCACCGTCCCGACGGTAATTACTCCGGATGGGCTCTCTACACCTGGAACGCCTCCACCGAAAACAATTCCTGGTGTCAAAGCGAGGTGGCAACCACCGGCTTCGATAATTACGGTGTCTACTTCGATGTTTCCGTGAATGCCACGCAAGGCACTCCCGCCGGTCAGCTCGGATTCATCATTAACAACTGCGCCAACGGGGGCGCCAAAGACCCGGGTTCCAATCAGTATTTGCAGGTGACGCAAAACAATGAGGCCTGGGTGGTTTCGGGCGATTCGGACGTGTTCACAACGCAGCCCCTTCTAGGCGATGGAGCAATTCCGGCCGGCGACGTTCGCGTCCACTACTACCGCCCCGATAGCAATTACTCCGGGTGGGCTCTCTACACCTGGAACGCCTCCACCGAAAATAATTCGTGGTGTCAAAGTGAAGTCGCGGTCACCGGCTTCGACAACTTTGGAGTTTACTTCGATATCTCCATAAACCGTGCGCAAGGCACGCCCGCCGGTCAGCTCGGATTCATCATTAACAACTGCACCAACGGCGGCGCCAAAGACCCGGGTTCCAATCAATACCTGCAGGTGACGCAATATAACGAGGCTTGGGTGCTTTCCGGCGACTCAACTGTCTACACGGCGCAGCCGAGCAAACCAACTCCGTCCGGCACGGTTCGCATCCACTATTACCGTCCCGATAGTAAGTACTCCGGATGGGCTCTCTACACTTGGAACGCCTCCACCGAAAACAATTCCTGGTGCCAAAGTGAAGTCGCTGTCACTGGCACGGACAGCTACGGCGTTTACTTCGACGTTGCCGTGAACCCGGCGCAAGGCTCTCCCGTGGGTCAACTCGGATTCATCATTAACAACTGCTCAGAGGGCGGGACGAAGGACCCGGGTCCGAATCAGTATCTGCAGGTCACGCAGTACAGCGAAGCTTGGGTGATCTCGGGCGATTCGAACGTGTTCACGACGCAGCCCACTGCGGGCCAAATTGCCGGCGCGGGGCTCTATCAGCACCAAGCCTTCTGGATCGACCGCACCACCATCGCAATTCCCGGCGCGGAGAGGCAATCCGGGTGGACGTACTCGCTGGTCTACTCGCTGACCGCGGGCTTAAGTATCTCAAACAGCGGCGCTCTCGCCGGCGGCACGGCACTTCCGCTAACACCAAGCGCATTCACTCCGGCCGAAGCCGCGCAATACCCTCAACTCGCCGGTTATGCGGTGTTTCATCTGGCGCCGTCCGCTCAACTCAGCACGCTCAAGCAGGTGTTAACGGGACAGAGCGTAGTTGCGGCGGCGGATTCAACCGGTAATCTGAAGTATGCAAGCGGCGTGCAGGATGCGGGCGTTCTCGATGACCTCTTCTATTACCCGGGCCACCTCGGAACCGGGTTTTCTCACGGCCAGCTGTCGACCCGTGTTTGGGCGCCTACGGCACAATCGGTAAAGCTGCTGCTTTACGCACACCAGAGCGATACAACGCCAGCCCAAACCATACCCATGACCGCTGAAAACGGCGTTTGGACAGTCAGAGGACAAACCTCATGGAAGGGCGAGTATTATCTCTACGACGTCACGGTTTATGTGCCGAGCCTTTTGCAGATCGTCGAAAATATCGTCAGCGATCCATATTCCGCCGATATTGCCCTGAACGGAGCGAAAACTCGCATCACCGATCTCAAAGACGAGTCAACGAAGCCCCCAGGTTGGGATGAAAGCTCTTCGCCCTACCTCGATTCAACGAACGATTTTTCCGTTTACGAGCTTCACGTCCGGGAATTCAGCGTCGCCGATACCAGCGTTCCCGAGGACTATCGCGGAACTTACCTCGCGTTTACTAGTCCCACTACTTATGGCATGACTCATCTGCGGCGGCTCGCAAAAGCCGGTTTGAAGGCCGTTCATCTAATGCCCACCTTCCACACCGGAAGTGTCAACGAAGACAAATCAACGTGGCAATCGCCCGGCGATCTGAGCGGTTATCCACCCGATGGCACAGAACAGCAGGTTGCGGTAACTAACGTCCAAAACTCGGACGGCTACGACTTTGGCTACGATCCCGTCCACTACTTCGCTCCCAACGGAGGCTACGCCTTTAATCCGGATAACCGCGTTCTGGAGTACAGGCAAATGGTGATGGGACTTCATGACGCCGGTTTGCGGGTTGTTCAGGATGTCGTCTTCAACCATACCTACGCCGCCGGTCAAAATACTTTTTCGGTGCTGGATGAAATCGTACCCGGCTACTACTACCGCCTGGACGCCAATGGAAATATCGAGACGGCCAGTTGCTGTTTGGATACAGCCAGCGAGCATCGCATGATGGAAAAGCTGATGATCGACAATGTCGTTCACAATGCCGTCCAGTACAAGATCGATGGCTTCCGCTTCGACGACATGAGCCTTCATTTCGTTTACAACATGCGGCACATACAACAGGCGCTCGCGAAGCTCACACTTGACGACGACGGCGTGGATGGCTCGAAAGTCTATCTCTACGGTGAAGGTTTTCAGAATCCCGAGAGCGCCGCGCTGGGAGTAAATGCGACCCAGGAAAACCTCTACGGGATGGGTATTGGAACCTTCAACGATAGAATCCGCGACGGGATTCGAGGCGGAAGTTCATTCTCCAATACGGCGGAACAGGTCCAGGGTTTTGCTACCGGTCTCTTCACCGATCCCAGCGCTTACACGACGGCTACCGTGGGTCAAAATCTCTCCGACCAGAAAACAAACCTCAACCTGGAGGCGGATTGGATCCGGATCGGCCTAGCGGGCAATCTTCGCGACTTCACGTTCGTTGACAGCGCCGGTTCCACCGTTAGGGGGAGCGAGGTTCTCTATAATGGGCAACCCACGGGTTACGCCGCCAGCCCCGTCGAGGCCGTGAACTACTGCTCGGTGCATGACAATCAAACGCTCTTCGACGCTATCCAATTGAAGTCTGCCCTCCCCGGCACAACTGCGTCTGGAGGAGACACGATCGCCATGAGAACGCGGCGTCAGGTACTCGCCATGAGCGTCATCGCTTTGGGCCAGGGCGTGCCGTTTTTCTTCGGAGCGGACGACCTTCTTCGCTCGAAAGACATGGACTACAACAGTTACAACTCCGGCGATTGGTTTACCAAAATCAACTGGATCTATCAAGGCGACCGGCCCAGCCAAAGTCTTTTTGCCGAAGAATCGAATAACTGGGGGATCGGGCTTCCACTTGCAAATGTAAATCAATCGCAATGGCCGTTCATGCAGCCCTTGTTAGCCAATCCAGCTCTGAAACCCACGCCCGATAACATCTCTAGTGCTGCTGAGGCGTTCCAAACCTTTCTCCGAATCCGCGGCAGTTCTCAGCTATTCCATATGGCCAGTTTGGCGGAAGTGCAGAACAATTTGCATTTTCTGAATACGGGAGCCTCGCAGATACCAGGCCTGATCGTTATGAAGTTAGACGCCAACGGCGGAGCCTATGGAATTTACAGGCACGTCGTTGTCGTTTTCAATGCAACGCTCGGGACCGTCAACTTTCAAAGCGATCGGTTGAAGGGACTAAATCTTCGTCTACATCCATTGCAGGCGATTTCCGCCGATGCGCAGACTCGGGCTTCCTCGGTGAACGATGATACCGGGACCGTAACCGTCAATGGATTGACGACGGCTGTATTCGTCGCGCGCTGAGCGCCAGGAGACAACATGTTGATCAAAACTTTCACTCTGCTACTGGTCCCGATTCTGCTGTGTGTCTTCGCGTTGCCCGGTAACGCTACGCTCATCGGGACCTCCGTGGATGGATCGCTCACCTTTACTGGTGATCCATCGAACTACTTCGACCCCGGCTACGGCTTCGTGCCGGCGACAGGTTACCTGAATATCTCCGGAACAACAGTGACCGTCTCCGACAGCGGCGTCGAATTTGGGTTTGACGACGGTGCGAGCCTGATCTCAGCGGACTTCTCCGGCAATCACTTAATTATCAGTGACCTGATCGCAATGTCCGGGCCGGCCAACAGCTTCCAAATGGTTTTCACGGATACCGCCTTTGCTGGGCAGAACCTAACGCTTATCTCCGACAGCTATCCCCTTAGTGGTTATGCCGTAAGCGGCGATGGGATGACACTGGATTACGCTGGCGGTAATCCAACCGTGGGGCAGACGGTCACCGCCAACTTCACGGTTGCTCCAGTCCCTGAACCCCCTACCTTCGGCTCTCTTGTTATTTCCATGTTGGGCGTGCTCGCAATCTTGTTTTGCCGCCGTCCTAAGTCCTTAAAGTGCTAGTCTTTCGTGTCTCGTGGCGCGGACACTCGTGTCTGCCGTCTCGACATTCGTGTCGAGATGTTTTTCGACCCTGCATTCAAGAACTAGCGCAATCGCCTCGCGAAGGTTCACGCGATTCACCCTGGCCGTTGGCGCCGGTCACTTCGGCGCGGTACGCGACATACCAGGGATTATCCCGCTCGACAATGGCCGTGAACTGATTGTGCATGTGCCCCTTCCATCGGCGTTTTGAACGGGTTCCCCAGCTATTCAATGAGCGTTCCGGAACTCTTGTTGAATGAGTTCGCCTAAGGCGGTGATCTCTTCAGGGCCGTCCGGCGGCGCTTCCAGGACACCCCCGATACGACCCCCGGTGTTGACGATGGTCGCCCGATAATCCGCGAACAGAAGAGACTGCTGACGATTGCTCCGTGGATCCACCACTTTGATGAGTAGGAACCGCTGACCGTTTGGGTCTTGCCGGATATCGACCGCACGCAGGGAACTTAATGGGACATCGAAGGCAGGTTGGTTGCATTGGACTCCGGGCTGGCCGTTTGGGTCGTAAGCAATGCCGTTCGCGCGGAGCTTTAGAATTGCTCGATGGATGGAGCGGAAGGTGTGATGGTGGACAACGGGAATATCGAGTTCACCACCGTTCTGGAGAGCGCGCAACCCGAATTGCCGAAAGCCGTTGTAGTCGCCTGTGTAGAAGTCCCGCGTTGCGATCAAGCTGTAGGCCGGACCGTTGTTCGGCTCGATCCGGAGCACGTCTTGCGCCAGCGTGGCGGCACGGTCTAAGTTGCCGTTCTTAGCTTCTTCGAACGCTTTGGTAAGCAGTGTGCGGGCAAAGGCGGGATCGAGTTGCAGCGGGATGGCGAGATTCAGCGCATCACCAGCTTGGACCGTGACTGTTTTAGTCGCGGGCAGGAAACGAGGCGCTGTGACGTGAATGCTGTAAGACCCGGGCGGAAGTTCACGATTGAGCACGGAAGAAGCCGAGCCAGGTAGGCCCTCGATCTCAATCTGTGACTGCGGCGCGTTCGTGGTAACGGTTATGAGCCCCATGTTGCGTTGAAGCTGCGCGCGGACTTCGGAGCTTTTGCCGGCAGTGAGTGAAACTGTGAGATCGGCCGTGGTGTAGCCGGTCTTTTGAACCAGTATGTGATGACTTCCGGGTTCGAGATTGCCGATGGTGAAGTGGCCGGAAGAGTCGGTGAGGCCTGCCGGTTTGTTATCCGCAATCACTTGACTCCCGGGCTGGTTGGACGTGATGACAAGAGGTTGAGTGACGATCAGGAGCCGTACGGTGCGCAGGGTCTGTGGCCCCGCCCCCGCTTTCTGCAGCCGCGCCACGTCCGGTGCGGTGACCGGAGCGTTGAGGCCGCGACGGCGAATTTCGTTCGCAACGACTGTATCGGGCACGGCGGGAATCAGTTCGAGTACTTGCTTTAGCGTGAGCTTGGTTTGAGCTGGCAAAGCCGGATTGCAAAAGCCTATGAATAGAAGTGGAAGAAGCGGAAGAATGAAACGCATTACTTCGCCCCCAGCGTTCGTTGCACCACGTCGATCTGGTCTTCAAGATGTTTTGCAGTTTGATTGTCCGCCTGCTTCTTGAGGACGGCATCACAGTCCGCTTTGGCCGCGTCGTACTGACCTTGAAGGAATTTTTGATTCGCGCTTGCCAGCAGTTCATCGATCTGAGCGGCGATTTGTTCGGGCGTGAGCGGCGCTTCAGTTTGGGCTATCTGCAAGGTACGAGACTCGCCAGGTTTGAGCGTCAGTTCCTGAGTTGTGTCTGTGTAACCGGGGCGTCGAAGAGCGAGCACGTAACGATCAGCCATCAGTTCGGGGGAGATCCACAGGCCTCCGTTATCGGTGCGTCCGACAAAGCTGTTGTTCAAGAAAACCTGTGAATTCGCGATGGCCTGGACGTGGAGCGTGGCGGGTTTGGGTTGCAGGAAAAACATAAGAGGAGCGCCGGAATTCCGGAGCGGCATAACGATTTCGCGCGAGGCGTCCAGATAGCCTTCTACATGGACGGCGATGGTGTGTAGTTTGCCGTGCAGATGGCCGACCGTGATTGGGGCGTCTGGCGCGGCGGGGGCTTTCGCCTTCTCGACTCCGTCCACTGAGACAGTTGCTCCGGGGATGTTAGTTTGGACAACGACGGATTCACCCCAAAGAACTTTGATGCCATAGACTCCGAGCGCCAGCACGATCAGCCCAGCAGCCGCAAGGCCGAGCACTTTCGGCGGAATCGCCGGAGGCTTTGGTTCGGCGGGAGGAGCCGGGGGAAGCGGCGTCCGCTCTCGACTCGGCCGGTGGGAAACGCTTAGGCACCGCAGACAAGTGCCGTCGGCTCGGAGTTCACTGCCACAGCGGCCACAGAATTGACGTGGCGGCAGCGGCGCTGAAACGGGGAGAGGAAGTGCCGGGGCTTGCGCGGCGCCCGAGCTACCTGTTGCCGGCGGGGTGGAGAGATTCGTCCCGCAGCCGCCACAAAATGGCGCACCATCGGGATTGCTATGCGAGCAGTTTGGACACGTGATCATGGAAAGCTCCTTAGACTTTCCTTCAGGCGTATACACGGGTTCCGCAGATATTGCAGAAGGCATTTCCGGCGGGAACCAGCGAGCGGCAGGAGGAGCACGGACGCCCTTCCGCCGCGGGAAGTGTGCTGGGAGCGGCCGGTGAGAAGGCTGGTCCGGTGTCGGCAACACTGCGGACATCGTCGGCGACATCCAAGGTGAGTTGCAAACCTTCGGCAATCAGGTAAAAGATTACCAGGAAAGTGAAGGCTGCCACGAGTGCAAACAGAAGCGCAACGAAGCCGCCAAAGCCGGAGCCGGACACGCGTCCGAAGGGTCCGGGGAGAACTTCAGCCAGTATGGGGCCGGCTTCGCCGGCCATGATCGAGGCGATAAAAGCGGCAATACCGAGGGTGCAGATGGAAGTGGCGAGTACTTCTCCAGCAAGACGTAGAAGCTGGACGGCGGCTGGAATGACGGTGTACCTGGTGGGCGGAAGAGCCTCGATTCTGCCAGCGCGGTAAAGGAATATCTGGATCTGGCACACCGTGGCCGCGACGAAAAGGCAGGCGATCGCGAGGCCCGCGATGCTCACGCTGGTGGGGACGGCCTGGCTGAAGGATAGCTTCAGAATCGCGATCAGGGCAATAAGTCCCACGAGGGCCATGATGCCTGCGAAGACGCGCAGACAATACTTCAGAACCTGGCGGATGAAAGGTCCTTCGCTAATGGAATCAAGAATGGGATAGAGGAATTTCAACATTGGGATTCTCCTGTGAGCCATGAGTTAACGAACGCGGCATTCAGACGTGCGCCGGCGTCGCGAGAATAGGGCCACGCCGAGAGAGAGAAGTCCCACGGCAACAAAGAAAAAGCTGGCTGGTTCGGGTGTTGCAATGGCTGCTATTGAAACCGTGGACGTAGGCAGGACCTGACGGAGCGAACCGTCGCGAACGCCCTCAAGCGTAGGCGTGTAGACACCGGGATCGATTGTTGGCGCGGATTCCACGCCCGAGTAGGCTTGTATGCCTTCAAAGACCAGACCCGCCGCAGGCGGAGCATTGCCCGGGCAGAGCGTTTGAAAGCAGACGCTGAAAAGGCCTCCTGGGGTCCCGTTCGCGAAGAAACGGATATCGGCGACCGGCAGAGTGACCCGGCTGCCATCGACCAGATACTGGAAGGCGGAATATTGGACATCGAAGCCATTCCCGGGACTGACGTTAGCGACGCCGGGAGAGCTATCGACGTTAAACGACAGTGACCACGCAGCGCCCGGTTCCGTAAGAGTGGAAGCGGGTGTGCTGGTGGTGAAAGTGCCGGCTGTGGTCACCGTAAGAGGTTCGGCGAACGCGCAGGCGGCGGAAACAAGCAGGAAAAGAAGTGGGCGCATCATCTTTATCTCCATGACTAAACATGCGTGGGACAATATAGTCCGTCGCGAAACCGCTTCTACTCCTCAACGGGGTAAGCGGTTCTGAAGCAACTGTCAGGCGAGTCGTGGTTTCAGGTCAACCGAGAAAACCTTACGGAAACCTTTCGTGACCGTAAGTTGCTGAAGCTTGAGGAGTAATTGTGGGAAAAGAATTATCTGGGCGGGTCTGGAGATTCGGCAATTGTGAGTTTGACGAAGGCCACTGGGAGTTGCGGGTCGATGGTGAGCGGGTAGAAGTGGAGACGAAGCAGCTCGAAGTGCTGCTCTACCTCCTGCTGCATAAAGGCGACATCGTGACACAGGACGAATTGAAGCGTGCGTTATGGAGCGGCTCCAAGGAACTGGAGGATTTTCCGAAGCCGCTATTTACTGCAATCTCAAGACTGCGCGGGGCCATTCATGACAGTGACAAGCAGATCGTGGTCACGGTTCCGAAATACGGATACCGGTTCGCCGCGCCCGTGACGGTCGAACTCAAGGCGGCGGAACCGGTCAACGACTTTAGCTTCGCGGCGGGCGACACGGTGCCGGGACGGGAAAACTGGGAATTGAAGGAGCGGCTTGGAGCATCGCCTTTCAATGAAGTCTGGCGGGCGGAACACAAGAAAACGCATGAGGTGCGCGTGTTCAAAATGGCAGTGGATGGCGTGATGCTCCAGGCGTTACGGCGCGAGGCGACTCTTTCGCGTTATTTTGTGGAAGCGGCGGAGGAGAGCGGCGCGTTTGTCCGCGTTCTGGATTTTCAGTTCGAGGCCGCGCCCTTCCTGCTGGAAAGCGCGTACGGTGGTCCGGATCTGACGGTTTGGGCAAACACACAAGGTGGGTTGGCGAACGTACCGCTTGCGACGCGGCGGGACATCATGCGGCAGGTAGCGCGCGCCGTTGGGATCGCACATGGCTTGGGCGTTCTACACAAAGACCTGAAGCCGGGTAACGTGCTGATTACGGCAAAAGAAGACGGGGGCTGGGCCGTTAAGGTGGCGGATTTCGGGTCGGCGATCATGATCGATGCCGCGCGGTTAAGCGATTTTGGTATCAGCGGCCATGGGTTCTTAAACCAGGAGGATAACGCGGGCCGCGCTGGAACCTGGATGTACGCCGCGCCCGAAATCAAGAAGAAGGATACGCCGACGGCCCAGGCCGACATTTATTCGCTAGGCGTCATGTTGTATCAGATGGTTGTCGCCGATTTCGGCAAGCCGCTGACGCTTGGATGGGAGGCGGATGTTCCGGATCCTATTCTGCAAGGAGATATAGCCGAGGCGGCTCATGGAGCGCCGCTTCAGAGATTGTCTAGCGCCATTGAGCTGAGCGAGAGACTGGCTACGGTCGAGGAGCGGCGCGCGGTGCTTCAGGCGGAGACGCTTAAAGAAGAAGAGGCCCGGGGGGTTCATCGGAAGCTGGCGGAAGCGCGAGCGAGAAGGCCTTGGGTTTTAGCCGCGGTGGTGCTGCTGGTTGCCGGTCTGTGCGCGAGTGTCTTGTTGTCGCTCCGGACGCTGCGAGAAAAGAAGGACGCCGATGAGCAGAGAGCGACGGCACAGGGGATGCTCGCTTTCCTTACGGAGAATGTGATTGGGCGAGCCGATCCGTTCCGGTCGAAAACCCCGGAACCGACCTTGAGTTCGGCGATTCTGCGCGCCAGCGGCGAAATTGATCAACGGTTCCGGACGGACCCGCTCACTGCCGGGAAACTGCATCTGGCGCTTGCGAATGCGTTCGATAACAGAACTCGCTACGCCGACGCTACCGGCGAGTACAAAAAGGCCATTGCGGCATTTGCACGCGGAGGTGCGGCGGACAATCAAGACCGATGGCTGGCAATGGGCCAGTTTACAACCATGGAGGCACGATCTTTGCAGCCGGGTGGTGCTGAACGTTCGGTCGCGTTGCTGAAGCAGCTTGAGAGCGAGACGCACACACCGATGGAGCTTCGCGACGACGTGCGTTTCTGGCTTTTGACGGGGCAAGGCGTGGCGGCCCTTGCGACCAGCAACATTCAGGGCGCGATCAATGGTCTAAACGGCGCATCGCAGTTAGCTCAACGGAGTGCTCATTTAACTGAGCGTGAAAAGCTGGGCGCCCAGCAAAAACTGATGGTTGCCGAGTTCAAGGCAGGGGATGTCGTGAAGGCGGAGCAGCTGTGTAAGAGACTCATTGTCGAATTCGGCAGAGTTGACGGACCGAACTCTCCCTACGTTTTAACGAGCCGAATGAACTTAGCGCAAATTGACCTCAATACGGGGCGCTATGCTGATGCGGTACGCGAGACGACGGAAGTTTATCCGAAGTTGGTCGCCAGATTGGGAGAGCGCAACGCATTTAGCTTGCAGGTCCTGGCCACGCGAGCAGCCGCGGAAGGAAGCGCTGGGGATTATGAGCATTCCATTTAAGACGATCTGAAGGTTTCCGAAGTAGCGATGGCGGATACTGAAAACCAGGCGTCGCGGCTTCTGGCGATTGGTGCATTAAGCGATGTTTCGACGAGCGAGTGTCAGAACGGACGGCCGCAGGATGGTGAAGAGAATGCGCGGCGAGCCTTGGCGTTGGCCCTGAAGGAGTATGGTCCGAAGTCGGCGCTTTATAACGGCATCGAGTATACGCTTGCCGCGTGTTTTGTTGAACTGCACCGGCCGCGCGAGGCAGATCCTTTGCTGGCGAAGATCGACCCGAAGCCGGTCGCTGTTTTGACCGGTTCTCCCCTTTGGTATTGCAACGTGCTGCTTGCGCAAGCGGAGGCGGCGTTCCAGGAGAAACGTTTTCAAAAGGCTCGGCGATTGGCCAAGGCTTCGGAACCGGGTTTTTCAGATCCTAAGCAGAATGAGTATCAGTTTCGGAGGCTCAAGGCTTTGGAGGCCAGTTTGCAAGCGGTTCCGGGGTCGAAAGAGTAGGGTTGCCTTCGCGGAGTTCATGGAAGTGCATGCCACTGAAACTCCAGTCAATCATCGTGTATTTGCCTGTAGGGTCTGAGAACATCGCTGCTCCTCGAGACAGTCTCTAACCTTGTGCCGTATCACTTCAAGCGGCAGCGGTCCCCGGCGTAACATCGCGTCGTCGAAAGCTCGAAAATCGAATTTGTCGCCCAACCTCTTCGCCGCCATCCCGCATCGAAACGATCTCGTGCTCTCCAATTGTGTACGCTGGTTGCACTCCCGGCCGAATTGTCCTTTCAACCTCAAGCTCAATTTAGGCTTCCGGCTCGCCCGTGTTCATGTTGCAGCGCGTGGCCGGGCAGCCCCTCGTGCAGCATCAGAGGAATCACTTCAAAGTTCAGGTGAATGCCAGGTCACCAATCTCCACGTTCACAAGATCGTAAGCGTATTTTGAATTGGGCGCCTCATGCGAGGCCGCCGCACCTCCATGAACTCCTTCCACTTGTATATTCAATTTGGGAACGTCGTGAATGACGTTCGGTAGAAATGGCTCGATCTGCCGAATAGCGCCACGATAAGCCGCAAGCAGTTGTTCGCCGTTGCTGAAGTAGAACTCCGGATCGCTGCGGGCGTGGACCAGAAATTCGTCTAAAGAACCTTTAAGGCCAGTTCGTGGCACAAGCGCGGCCATCTCCTCTCGAATACGCTTCACCTCCTGCAGCCCGAAATCCTGGACCTGTTTGGGATCGATTTCCGTAGTGGTTGAAAGCCGCAGCAGCACGCCGTAAACTTCGGCGCCATTCGGCCACTGCGAAGGGCCACGTGATTCAAAGGTGTCACGCGCAACCAGCGGCCGCGGACAAGATAGAACTGTTACCAATAAAACCAGCACAATCACCTTGGTCAGTCCATAAAAGTTCGAATTCAGCATCGTCCCACCGATTCTTTCGTGATCTTATCCGGTTCGAACCATACGGGCAATCCGGACACGGAAGCGATCGAATCTTGACCCCGATTTCGTTGTTGACATAGAATATCTATGTCAGCCCATGGAAACCAAGCGGCAGGACATCCCGCCAGGCACGCTGGACATGCTCATCCTGAAAGTGCTTTCGCGCGAGGGCGCCTTACACGGCTTTGAAATCGCCGCTAACATTCAGTCCATATCACAAGATGTCCTGCGTGTGGAAGAAGGCTCTCTCTATCCAGCTCTTCAGCGGATGCTGATGAAGGGGTGGCTCGAAGCCGAGTGGGGCAAGACCGCCGAGAACCGCCGCGCCCGCTATTATTCGCTTACTCCGGCGGGCCGGAAACAACTCGTGCGGGAACTGTCCCGGTACGGCAAGGTCTCGACGGCCATCGGCCGCATCCTCCAACTTGCGTGAAACTCACGGCTTGAAATTTATGCATACCGGGGACCTGCTTCGACGTATCCGCTTCCTGCTTCGCCGCCGCGCGGATCGTCGTGAATTACAGGAAGAAATGTCGCTGCACCGCGAACTCCGCGCCCGCCAACTCACCCAACAAGGCGGCGCCGCGGCGGAATCGTCTTTTATGGCCTCGCGCCTTTTCGGCAATCAAACCCTTCTAGGAGAGAAAGCAAACGATATGTGGGGATGGAACTGGCTGGAAGATTTCGCTAAAGACCTGCGGCATACCGCTCGCACGCTCGGCGCAAATCGCGCCTTTGCCACATTCGCGATTTTGACGCTCGCACTCGGCATTGGGACCAACACGGCCATCTTCAGCGTCACCAACGCTCTGCTCCTTCGGACGCTGCCCGTGCAAGATCCTGGGCAGATCTACCACGTCTCGTGCGATGGTGAACCCGATGGTGCCAGCAACACAGGGGATAGCCGCACCTCCTTCAGCAACTACGTTTTTCAACACCTCAGGACGAACCACAACTCGGTTTCCGATCTGATGGCTTATGTTCCCCTCGGCAACAACAAAATTGCCGTTCGTGCCAAAACTCTGCCGGAAGAAGCTGCTGTCGATATGGTCAGCGGCAATTTCTTTACCGGACTGCGCGTGCGTCCCGCATGCGGCCGTATGCTCTCCGCGCAAGACGAATCCTCCCATACTCCCTTTGGCATCGTTAGCTATGCCTATGCCAGCAGCCACTTTGGGTCCGCTTGCGCGGCTGTGGGCCGCCCGCTATTTATCAAGGGCCTGCCGTTCACAATCGTCGGCGTCACCGCAAGCAACTTCGTTGGGGTTGGACCCGCTCCCACGGACATATGGGTCCCCTTTCAACAGGATCCGGAGATGAACGCCTGGGGCGCTTCGGGAACCAACTACGCGGCCGACTCAAATTGGTGGTGCCTGCTGATGATCGCGCGCCTGAAGCCCGGCGTGACCCGGACCGCGGCGGAAGCGTCACTGAATCCCGCTTTCCAGCACGCGGCTTACGAACCCTTGGGAGGAAAGCCACATAGCGGCGAGAAGCCGACCCGTCTACATCTAAAGGAGGCGCGCGGTCTGGCCCAAAACGCCGGCTTCCAGAAACCCTTGCTCATTCTGCAGGTCATGGTGGGCCTGCTACTCGTCATCGCGTGTGGCAATGTTTCCATGCTGCTCGCCGTCCGCAATGCCGTGCGTCGCCGTGAATTCAGCGTCCGGCTTGCCATCGGCGGCAGCCCTGGCCGGCTATTCCGCCAATTGTTCGCGGAGAGCGTTGCGCTCGTCTTCTCCGGCGCTCTACTGGGTCTTTTGTTTGCGTTTTTGGCCACTCGCGTACTCGCCCGCTGGGCCGAGATTGAGATCAGCCTCGCACCCGACCGCACGGTGCTGTTGTTTACGCTTGCCGTATCGGTCGCGGCCGCATTCATCTTCGGTATTGCACCAGCCTTCCGGGCCGCCCGCATCCCGATCGCGAACGCCATGAAAATATCGTCCGCGACTTCCTATCGTGACCGCTCCCGATTCGCCTCCGGCACGATTACCGCGGCTATTCAACTCGCGCTTTGTCTCACGCTGCTGGTTGGAACCGGCCTGCTGGTCCGCACTCTCCAAAATCTGGAGAACGTAAACGTCGGGTTTCCAACCGGAGGCCTTCTGGTCTTCGGCATCAGCCCTCACCTGCCGCGGCAAGGGAACGATCAAGCCATTGCGTTCTACCGCAGCCTGACCACCAAGTTGCGGTCAATCCCACAAGTTCAATCCGTCACTCTCGAAGGTAACCGCCTCGCCTCGGGATGGAGCAACAATACAGACGCGATCATCGATGGCACGTGGCCACGCGACGTATCCGACAAAGCATTGCGCTGGAATAACGTAGGTCCCGATTTCTTTCAAACTCTCGGGATTCACCTCATCGAAGGCCGCGATTTCAATGAAGCCGATTCTCAAACCGCACCTCTGGTTGCGGTTGTCAATCGCACGTTTTTGGAACGATTCCTTCACGGCCGCAATCCGCTGGGTCATACGGTTTCATTTACGGCGAAGAAACAGTTCACCATTGTCGGCGTGGCCGAAGACAGCAAGTACACCGGAATACAGGAAGACGCGATGCCAATGGCCTGGTTCCCGTACACGCAGGCAATCGACGTGGGAACCATGCAGATTGAGCTTCGCACTGCGGGCAACCCGGCTGCCGTGCTCTCAAGGGTACGGAAAGTAGTTGCGGATTTCGGACCCGATCTCGCGCTTCTTCAGCCCAAAACGCAGCAGGCCGAGTTCGACGGCACCATCTCCGATCAGATTCTGATGGCGCGCCTCTCTATCTCCTTCGCCGTTCTCGCGGTCGTCCTCGTCGCCATCGGCCTCTACGGCACGATTTCCTATAACGTCACCCGCCGCACCAGTGAACTCGGTCTCCGGATGGCGCTTGGAGCCGAACGCGGTCAGGTTCTGTGGATGGTCCTGCGCAGCGGCCTTTTGCTCTGCGTGTTTGGCATCGGCCTCGGACTTCCGCTCGCAACCGCGTCCTCTCACGTCCTTGGGTCGTTGCTATACGGAGTCGCTGCCACGGACCCGCTCTCTCTTGCCGCCGCCGTCGTGGGTATTTTAAGCATCGGGCTTTTGGCAACCTACCTGCCGGCCCGTCGCGCCGCAACTATTGACCCGATGATCGCTTTGCGCAACGAATAACCGCATCCCCTGACGCCAGCCTTTCTGAAACAGCTAAAAACAACCTCCAAATCGGTGAAATTTCCTGAAACACATACCAGGCCGTCCGGGTCTCGTGGCGCGGACGACATTCGTGTCGAGATGTTTTTCGACCCTGCGTCTGCAAGCATGCGGGTCACCGATTCTCTATTCTCTTTTTCTCACCTGCTTTCAATAACTTAACCACAAATCTTGCGTCCATCCGTTCCCCCCATCGGCGACAACAATAATGAAATGCAATCACGCCAACTCCGTCGCGAGGCCGAGCGTCAAGCGCTCAAACAAGCCCGCAAACATCAGACCACGCCAGCTCCCGAGGCCACCTCCCGAGCCGAAACCAACCGTGCAAATTCACAACACAGTACAGGCCCGGTCACCCCGGAAGGACGAGCCGCCAGCAGCCGCAACTCCTTCAAGCACGGACTCTACTCAAAAGCGCTCATGTACCCCGGCGAAAATCCGGCCGAACTCGACGCCCTCAAATCCGACCTGTGCCGCGATCACCAACCCGCCAACACGACCGAAGAAATCCTGGTCAACGAATTAGCCGAACACTTCTGGCGCATCCGCCGCTGGCGCGAACGCGAAGCCCGGCTCATGGCCATTGAAGCTACCGCCGCCGGCGTTGTCGCCCTCACCGAAATGCTGCCGCTTATTCAGCGCCTAATGTCCGCCGCTGAGCGCGGCTTTCACAAAGCACTCGCCACTCTCCGGCAACTCCAAAAGGACCGTGGCTTCGTTCCTCATTCTTCCGAAAATACTTCAGAGGTTGGGTTCGTTCCACAAAATCACGCGCCCGAAAAGGCTGGAGCGCCCGAGTGTTTCCCGGAAGTGCAAGATCGTTTCAACCGGGCTGCAGCCCACACTGACCTTCTCCCGGAAAATGCCGAAATACGCGGCCAATATCCAGCCGATTTAGCCGCGCTTCGAAGTGTGAAGGCCTCATAAACCGGCAGTTTCTCCAGTTCTTTGACAATCGAAGGTGCTTCTTCTAAATGCGCACCCCAAGTGCGTCCATTAGCTCTTGGCCAATCACGAAACGATTTCGCCGCGGTACGATCTCATCGGAAGGTGGACTATCCATGGATCTAAGTAGCGCGGCACATACCGTCACATTGCATGTGAACGGAATCGCCTATAAGCTGCAGCTTGAGGCACGGGTCTCGCTGCTTGACGCCCTACGCGAAAACATTGGCCTAACCGGCACGAAGAAGGGCTGTAACCAGGGTGCGTGTGGGGCATGCACGGTTCTAGTGGATGGCGAACGTATCAATTCATGTTTCGCGTTTGCCATTCAATATGAGGGACGCACGATCACCACGATTGAGGGCGTCGCGAACGCAAATGGACTACATCCCCTGCAACAGGCGTTCATTAAGCACGACGGATTTCAATGTGGTTACTGCACGCCGGGCCAGATCTGTTCCGCGATAGGAATGATACGCGAATTTCAGAGAGGGTTGCCCAGCGCCGTCACGGAGAACTTGAACGGCGCGCCTATCGAATTTTCCGATTCCGAAATTAAGGAGCGGATGAGTGGCAATCTCTGCCGCTGCGGAGCTTACGTCGGAATCACCGATGCGATCCGTCAGGCCTTTGAGGAGCTTAGCAAATGAAGAACTTTTCGTACGCCCGGGCGGAAGATCAGCAATCAGCACTGAGTCTGCTTTCGCAAAATGGCAGTTCGAAGTTCCTTGGGGGTGGCACAAATCTCGTGGACCTGATGCGTGAAAACATCGAGCAGCCGGATGCGCTCGTTGACATCACGCGCTTGCCGCTCACCGGTATCGAGGAACTGCCCGAGGGAGGAATTCGAATCGGAGCCTTGGTTCGCAACAGTCGCCTGGCGGAAAATCAAATCGTACGTGAACGGTATCCGGTTCTTTCACAAGCCATTCTGATGGGCGCCTCCGCTCAGTTGCGAAACATGGCCACTACCGGCGGCAATCTGATGCAGCGAACGCGTTGTTATTACTTCTACGACACCGCCGCGCATTGCAACAAACGTCTGCCGGGAACGGGCTGCGATGCCATCGATGGATTCAATCGCATTCACGCCATCCTTGGAACGTCGCCGGAATGCATCGCGACGCATCCTTCCGACATGTGTGTAGCCATGGCTGCCCTGGATGCCGTTGTTCAAGTCGCCGGGAAGGGTGGGCAACGCAGTATTCCACTGGTTGATTTTCATCGCCTGCCCGGTGACACGCCCAACATCGACACGAACCTGCAACCGGATGAGTTGATCACGGCGGTTGATCTTCCAGCAATGCCATTTGCCCGCAAATCTCTGTACCGAAAGGTGCGGGACCGAGCCAGTTATGCCTTCGCCATTGTATCGGTGGCGGCGGCGTTAGAAGTTGAAAATGGCGTCGTCAAGCAGGTGCGTTTGGCGCTTGGGGGAGTCGCTCATAAGCCGTGGCGCGCCTCGAAGGCCGAACAACATCTAATCGGTAAGGCGATCAACGAGCGGACGTTGCAAGAGGCCGCACAACTCGAACTCGAACCGGCACAGCCGCTTCAGCATAACGGATTCAAAATTGATCTGGCCAAGCGAACCATCGTGAACGTACTGATGGAATTATCGGCGAAAGGGGCAATCTGATGAGCATCATTTCCAAGGTCACCGAAGCGGTCGTCCAGTTTATCCCGGATCGTGACCGCGATACTCTCAGCGAAGCCGAGCGTCTCATCGGCAAGCCCATCGACCGGCTCGACGGGCGGGAAAAAGTAACGGGCGCCGCGCAATTTTCGGCTGAGTTTCCGCTGGAGAAACTCGCATACGCCGCGCTCGCTTACAGCACCATCGCAAAAGGAACGATCAAGAGCATCGACGTGAGCGAAGCGGAGAAGGCGCCGGGCGTAATCGCGGTCATCACGCATCGCAATGCGCCGAAGATGAAGGATCCGCCGCTCTTCAGCCCCGCCGGAGGAAGTGACGCGGCGGGCAGCAAAGCCAACGTTATAAACACGGACGAGATCTTCTGGAACGGGCAACCGGTCGCCGTGATTGTAGCGGACACGCTCGACCGTGCGGAACACGCCGCCTCCCTCGTGAAGGTGGAGTACCGGCAAGAGACCGCAGCCACCTCGTTCGCCGAAGGCAAAGCCCATTTGGAAGTTCCAAAGAGCATTATGGGCGAGGACACGGAGGTCAATCGAGGCGATGCGGAAGCGGCGCTCGCAAAAGCCAAGTTCAAAGTTGACCACATCTACACGACGCCGCGATACAACCATAACGCCATCGAACTCCACGCGACTACCGCTGTCTGGAACGGGAACAAGCTAACCGTCTACGAACCAAGTCAGTTTGTACGAGGCGTTGCCGATTCGCTCGCGAAAATGTTCTCCCTGAACAAGGAAGATGTGCGCGTCCTTGCTCCGTTCGTGGGCGGCGGTTTCGGCGGTAAAGGATCAATGTGGAGCCATGTCCAGCTATGCGTGCTTGCCGCTAAAGTAGTGGACCGTCCGGTGAAGCTGGTCTTATCTCGCGAAGGTGTGTTTCGCATTGTTGGCGGCCGCACGCCATCCGAACAAAGAGTAGCATTGGGGGCGGATGAAACCGGCAAGCTGATCTCGTTGATTCACACCGGAATCACTGCGACTTCTTTTACGAACGACTTCGCGGAACAGTTTTCATTCCCGGCGCGGCACTTGTACGCGACGGAAAACCTGTTCGTCACTCAATCGGTCGTGCGGCTCAACACAACGGCAAATACGTTCATGCGCGCGCCTGGCGAATCCATCGGCACCTTCGCCCTTGAATCCGCGATGGATGAACTGGCGTACGAACTCGGTATCGATCCGGTCGAGTTGCGAATACGGAACGATCCCGAACGGGATCCGGCGAAGGAAACGGAGTTTTCCAGCCGACACTTTAAAGAAGCCTACCAGCTAGGGGCAGAAAAATTTGGCTGGGCGAACCGGACCCCGCAAGTGCGTTCCATGCGCGATGGCAAGTGGCTTATTGGCCAGGGTGTGGGCACCGCCTTTTATCCCGCTTACCGGTTTCCCGCAGCCGCGAGAGTAAGGCTGAATGCGGATGGAACGGCGGTAGTGCAGAGTTCGGCGCAGGAGATGGGCATGGGCACCGCTACCGTACAGACTCAACATGCGGCCGAGCGGTTAGGACTGCCGATGGAGAAGGTGCATTTTGAATACGGTGATACGAACTTGCCGCAAGCGCCCGTTGCCGGCGGTTCGAATCAAACCATCAGTCTTGCGCTCGCCGTTCAGTTAGCCTGCGAGAAACTGCAACGTGACTTGCTCACTTTAGCCAAGAAGGACGAGAACTCCCCGCTTGCGGGATCGCATTTCGACGATATCCGGGCGTGTGACAGTGGATTGTTCCGCCGGGATAAGCGCGAGACCGGCGAAAGTTACGTCGCCATTCTCGCGCGGCTCAAAAAGGATTTCTTAGACGCAGAGGCCATGTCCGGCCAGGCTTTCGAATCGATGAAGTACTCCATGGGTTCGTATGGCGCCCAATTCTGCGAAATTCGTGTCAACGAGCAAACCGGTGAAGCTCGTGTGTCTCGCTGGGTAGGCGCCTTCGATACCGGCCGCATACTGAATCCGAAAACGGCTCGCTCGCAGTTCATGGGCGGGATCATTATGGGAATCGGTATGGCGTTGACGGAAGAAACTTTCTTCGACGAACGCAGCGGACGCATCGCGAATCCAAGTCTCGCCGAGTATCACGTGCCGGTGAATGCGGATATTCCGAATATTGAAGCCTACTTCCTCGACATCCCCGACCCGCACACTCCGCTCGGGGCGCACGGCATCGGCGAAATCGGAGTTACCGGAGCCGCCGCCGCTGTGGCCAACGCGGTATTTCACGCGACAGGTAAGCGCGTTCGTCATCTCCCGATCACTCTAGACAAACTGTTGTAAGCGGTCTGCCAAACTTGAATCAGGAATGTACAAGCGTTATCAGTGGAAGTTGAAGCGGCGGCAAATCGTATTGGGCGATCGAACGTTGCTGATGGGCGTCTTGAATGTCACTCCGGATTCGTTTTCAGATGGTGGCAAGTACTCGGATCCGGATCGTGCGTTTGCGAAGGCTCTTGAACTTGAGGACGAGGGCGCGGACATCCTGGATATCGGGGCCGAATCGACGCGGCCCGGCTCGCAGCGAATTTCCGAGGCTGAGGAGTTGCGCCGCCTGATTCCGGTGCTGAAGCGTTTGCGGGATAAGTTGACGATACCGATTTCGGTCGATACCTACCGCTCCGGCGTGGCGGAGAAGGCGTTGGAGTACGGCGCGGAGATCATCAACGATCCGAGCGGCGTTCTTCTTGATTTGCAATTGCCGAAGGTCGTCACGAAATGGGATGCGGGGCTGATTATTAATCACATGCGCGGCACGCCGGAAACCTGGGCTAGTCTGCCGCCCATGAAGGAACTGATCCGTTCCATTTCGATCGATATGGAAGCGGCGCTTCACCGCGCGAGACATTCCGGCGTGCAAAAGCACCAGGTGGAAATCGATCCCGGACTTGGATTCGGAAAACGGCGGGAGCAGAATTCGGAGATCATCGCGAATTTGAGCGCGTTGAAAGAATTCGACGTGCCCATTTTGATTGGCCCTTCGAGAAAAAGTTTTTTGCGAAAGGAAACCGACGATTTGACGGAGTTTGCGACGGCCGGCGCTGTGGCGGCGGCCATTATGAATGGAGCCCACATGGTTCGGGTACACGACGTGAAGGCGATGAAGACCGTGGCCGAAGTTGTGGATGTGATCCGGCAATCCAAACACGAAGCGGTCGAGCCCGCGCCGGTTCAGACCCGCTGGCAACGTGGACAGTAGTGAGTTCCGCGCTGCGCGAGAACGATGCGCTTCACGGGAGTTCCGCAGACCGGGCAAGGCTTCCCTGTTTTGCCATAGACGCGATGAAGGCTTTGAAACTCGCCTGCGAGCCCTTCCGCATCGACGTAGTCCGAGATAGAAGAGCCGCGTAGTTCCACCGCCAATTGAAGCACTTCAAGAAGGTGACGGTGAATGGTTTGCGCGCGGGATTTTGATATGCGCGTGATTTGGGTGCGCGGGTGGACGCGGGCGGCGAACAGCAGTTCGTCCGCGTATATGTTCCCCACGCCGGCGATGAAGGATTGATTTAGCAGGAGAGCTTTGATCGACCCCCGGTGCTCTTTCAGGCGCGTGTGGAATGTGTCGAAGTCGATGGTGAGTGCGTCGGGACCTCGCTGACCGAGTTCTGTGGGAAGCACGTCGAAGAACTCGAAGCGTCCAAACTGGCGGACGTCGTCGAAGACCAGCAAACCGTTGTCGAGTTCGAGCAGGGCGCGCGCGTATTTGGAGGGTTCGGCGTTCCACAGGAGTTTGCCCGTCATGCCGAGGTGGATGTAAAGAACTCCCCGGTTGAGGTCTACAAAGATCTGCTTGCCTCGGCGTCGGATGCGCTCGATTGTTGCGCCGGTGAGTCCGGCTTCGGCGACCGCGAAATCCGTCCGCGTGACGCGCCGTGAACGAAGTTCGGCGCGCAGAATGGTCCGCCCGACGATATGCGGCGAGATGGAGCGGACAACGGTTTCGACTTCTGGTAATTCTGGCAAGATCAGGGTACGTCTACGAGAAAGTTTTCTCCCTGGACTACGACGGGAAAAGTCTTGAGTTGAAGATCGTTATCGAAATCGTTTATGCCGGTGCGGCAGTCGAACTCCCAGCCGTGCCAGGGGCAGGTGAGAAGGGTTCCGTTCAAATTGCCTTGACCAAGCGGTCCTCCGGCATGAGGACATGTGCCTTCCATGCAGTGTAGTTGGCCGTCGATATTACAAATGGCGTAGATTGCGCCCCCGGATTCAAGTTCGGTAACGGCGCCGGGTGGCAGAGCGCGAAGCGGGCCCACTTTCACGAGAGGCATTCCTTCTACGATACGACTCCGGTTCATGTTTTTTGGGTCTCTGGAAATTTGAAGTTGCACGGAGGGATTGGGTTAAACTTATAGAAGCTTTTGAAGCGCACCTCTTAAGGCCACCCTAGCTCAGTTGGTAGAGCATCTCATTCGTAATGAGAGGGTCGCCGGTTCGACTCCGGCGGGTGGCTCCAGACAAACGACAGAAAGGCCCGGCGGGGACTCACTCCCATCCGGGCCTTGTTATCTCGGGCTCGATGGCTCTACGCCCATCAGTTCATGATGGCGTCCTCACGAAACGAGTTGCCAGACTGCATGGTCCGATTCGGGATAATCGTGGAATACGGGCATGAGGGTTTACCTTGACGCTTGCCGCATCAATCGACTCACCGATGATCAGGGCCAGACGCGGATCCGGCAGGCAGCCGAGGCGGTTGAGTTGATCCTCAGACGGATGCGAGACGGCGAGGTTCAATGGATCTCCAGCGAGGCATTAGCTGACGAGATTGATCGGAATCCAAACGTGGAACGGAGACTGGAGAATGCCACACTTCTAGCCCTTGCATCAGAGAACATCGATGTAAACGATCAAGTCGCCGACCGCGCCGCAAATCTGGAGTTCGCTGGCTATGGAGCTTACGACGCGTTGCACTTGGCGTGCGCGGAAGCGGCGCAGGCCGATGTTCTTTTTACGACCGATGACGGATTCATTCGAAGGGCTGCACGGCAGGATGCAACCCACTTGTGGCGGGCGTCGATGGCTTGGCACGTTTCCTGCGGCTACACCGGTCTGGTGCTGGCGACTACACAGGCGGCCGGATGCAGTGGCAAAAAGGCCTGACGCTCGACGAAATACTCGATTCAATCAACCGTCGTCGGTATGCTTAACGCTGTGCTAGAGGCGTGCCAAAAGCCCATCTCTATCGACGTGGACGGGATTGCTATTTTGAGCGATGGCTATTCCCCCGGCCACCATTTCGAAGAGCTGCCGCATAGCCCTCTGCCGTTTCGAGAACTGCCGCTCGCGACTCCTCAAGAACCCGAAGCGAAACGGCGAGTAAGCCTCAAGCTCCCGCGCATACCCATCCGCGTAATACTCTGCGAGGCACGCCACACTACGGATCAGAAGCGACCGGGAACTTGCCGTAAGGAGTTGCTTCAAAATGCCGCTTCCGCCCGCCAAATTTTCTGCTGTCCCCAATACCTTCTCGCTGAAATGGAACGTGCGGTTCGTTAGCTCATCGAGTGATTCCCGGTTACTCACTGCCTTCGAAAAAACAGTGACAGAGCCGGCCCTGCAGTCTGCCCGAAGGTCCTGCAGATCATCGCTCAGTTGAAGCAGAACTCCCCAATTGAAAGCGAAGCTCACCTCTTTAAAGGTCGGAGTTCCAGTGGCCAGGTAAGCATCCGCGACAACGGAAGTGCCTCCTTTCGTAACACTCAGCCTCAACACTGGGAAATCATCGCTGCCCCTCTTACGCTGCATCTGGCCAATACTGTCTTGTTGAGCGCGATGAATCGCGAGAAGCGAATCGTACACCCCAGGGAAGTTCTCGCGCGGATATTGGGTCTCGATCAGGCCCACCAAATCCCAGATCGTCTCTTCCCGAACGCCGTGGGGCGCTACGTCCACGCCCGCGAGCCGCTCCCGGAAGCGATGGCTGAACTGTAGTTTTGCCCCAGCCGGGACAGCCCTGTCGTCCAAATATTTGTCACTATAGGGATAGAGCATACTGTACGCAAAAAGCGCCGGTGTCAGCCGAAGTTCTCGTCCAAACAAAAGCTGCAGCGCCCCAGCCGTCCACGCATTCCGGCACGCTTGCAGGACATCCGCCATGCTTACCTCTGGATCGATCAGCCGGGCCGACCGCGCCAACTCGACTCCTATTGCAGAGAAGCCTTCCCGAAGCAGTGAATCAATATAAGAGTTGTCGATGCCGAGGGCGCACGTGGCAAGCTTGACCGCGGAGGTAGTAAGCCGCGCCACCGCAAGCTCCGCGTCCGCGCTTGAGCGCGGCAGACGGAAAAGTTCCCGTTCGATACGGTCAAGGCAATCGTCCAGGAAATACTCGCGCTCTTGCTGCTCCCGCGCCGAGTACCGGCGTCCTAATTCCGGGAAGTCCGACCGGGTAGAGTGCCAGGACTCGACCGCTTGCTCAACCAGGCCGTCGCTGCTCGCATCGATCACAGAAGATCATACGAATCCCGGTGGCCCGTTGTTCTCGTAATAACGTACCTACGCCCAAGTCAACGACATCAGCGAATCGCCCGGCACCGAAACCTCCGTCTCCGCCCCAGACATCCGCAAACGGACCTTCGTGTCTTTTCCTTTATTCGCCAACACGGCGGCCTTCGAACCGTCGGGATTCGCGAAAACAACATGCGATAAACCGTCGATCGCTCCTGTCGAGTCAAGCCGGAACGCGCCCCGTCGAATGACGCTGGAGTAATGTGCAAACGCCCAATGCTGGCCGCTTCGGGTGATCGCCTTTGTCTTGGAATCGACCGTGACCACGCCCCCGCAAGTGAACGGGCCGATATTCGGTTTTCCGTTCTCATCGAGCGCGAGATTCCAAGCAATGATGCAGCGAGCCCAATTCTTTAATATCCCGGCAAAAGTCGTTCCCCAGTTGGCCCAATCCGTCGCATAATGCGGATCTGTAATATCGGGGCCGCCCTCTGTCCAGTAAGCGTGTTTATCGGGATGCGCTTCGTGGACGCGCGTCATCGCCGAAGGTTCTCCTACGTACCCGTGCCAGGCGATTCCATCGACGAATTGGCTAACCTTCGGCTCGTTCAATTCGCAAATCGCCCGGCCCCACAAGCTGTAATTATGGTCAAGAACCCAGATCTTTGTCTTGATCCCGTTCTTCGCAAATTCCGGGCCAAGATGATCGGCCACGAAGCCCATTTCGTATTCCTGGCCAAAGAGGCACGCCGGCATCCGCCCGTTCTGCTCCGTGTCCACTTCGTTCTGAACCGTAACCGCGTTCACCGGGACCCCCGCAGCCGAGTAATCCTGTATAAACCTAACGAAGTAGCGGGCGTAAGCCGGAAAGGCTAATGGATGCACGCAGCCGCCGAGCATGGAGTTGTTCGGCTTCATCCATCCGGGCGGACTCCAGGGAGAGGCCAACAGATACAGATCGGGGTTCACCTTCCGGGCGGATTGCAAAACCGGAAGAATGTACGCCCGGTCGTGGTCGATTGAGAACCGCTTTAACTCAGGATCGGGCTCCCCTTCGTCGAAACTATAAACGTTCCTTGCGTAGTCGCTCGAACCCATGCAAATGCGGCAGACACTCAAACCCATTTGCGAAGACCCAAAGAATTCCTCGAATAGCTGATCGCGCGCCGCAGCCGGCATCTGCGAAAGCGTGTAGCAGGCGGAGTCCGTAAGCGCCGCTCCGAACCCGAGGACTTCCTGAAACTTGGTCCCGGGGTCGATCACAACGGACTTGCCGCTCTTTCCTTGCTGGGGAACCCAATGGAGCGCCGGTCCCTGAACGAATCTTTTCTCGCCTGCGGTTAGGCGCACGGAGATTGCGCCGTTGGGTCTCGCGCCCCCTGGAGATCTCTGCCCTTTCGAAGGCAGACTGGCGGCTATTCCGGCCACCGCTGCGGAAGTCACCTTAATAAGGTCTCGACGAGTCTGAGGTCGCATGGCAATGGGAATACAGTACACGGCCCGGAGCATTCCAGTTAGGTACTCTACGGCAACGCACTCTACGCTTTTTCATAGGGGCTAACAGGGGCGAAATCCGACGCTTCCCCGGCCCGGGCGGGGTACTGTACCCCCGACAGCACGCAGCGGCGAAACGTGCTACAGTCAACAC
>JALYVD010000344.1 GCA_030853405.1 Acidobacteriota bacterium
CCCCGCCACATAGTTGTTACCACCAAAGAAAATGGCCCCTGGATGCGGAGTGTGGATCGCGATGACCGGTATCTTGGCTTGAGAGAAGTTTGAAGCGATGGCTGGCGCCGCCTTTTGATGCACCTGAAACTCTATCGCAAGATCCACACGGTCGCGCACTAGTTGTTCCGAATTACGAATGGCTACGCGCGCGCTCAGCTGATTGTCCAGTTCTATCAGTTCAATACCCTTTGTCGAGGCCGCCAGCCGGAGACTGTCGCTGATCTCCCGCGAAAAAAGAGAATTGCCGGTCATGGCTGCGTATCCGATACGGAACTCCCGTTTCCGGCAGGGCGCGAGGAGACAACGGTATTGGTCGCCGCCCACCCGTTCGAGAAGACCTCCGGCAACCAGACTCTGCGCCGCTCGGAAGACCGTAGTTTTGTTCAGTCGAGTGCGCTGCACCAATTCGCAAAGAGCCAATGATTCGCCCGGCGAACCAAATGCCTTCAGCAGTTCGCAAGCGCGCAGTATGGGTCCAACGAGATAAGGCTGTCGAACGGACCCGGTGAGACCGGCGGTGGAAGCGGACGCAGCTTTCATATACACCCCCTAAAGTCTGCGTTTCATATGGAGAAACGAAACGTCAACTCAAACTGACTGCGCCTTCGAGAGAACGGAATGGCGAGAAATGCAAATCAGCTGTGTTTGTTCAATGTTACTGCAGGATTAAAATAGTTTATCGTTTCGTCTTAAGAAACGATCCCAAAATGCAAACAGCAAGTACCGAAACCTACACACATCTGTTACCGTAACTCGACGGCGAAAGGGGCTACTTGCTTCCAAACCGGCTCTCGCGATTTCGGAAGCTAAAACCAGCGTTGACAGGTACCTGTCTGCTGTGATAGTTTCCAGGGATTCTAGCTGTTTACTTTAGGGGGAACATGGGGATTAAGAAACTCACCGCGCTGCTGGCTTTTGCCTCGGTGCTTGTATTCTTTAGCGGCTCTGCATTTGCGCAGTCGTACCGCGCGCAAGTTCGCGGCTCAGTAATTGATCAGAGCGGTGCGGCCATACCCGCCGCGACTGCCACACTGTTGAACGTCAAGACAGGCACAAGTGTCGTAAAGCAAACAGATAGTGCAGGGCTCTACGTGTTTGACTTTGTAGACCCAGGAACTTACACTCTTGCAGTCGATGCCCCTGGCTTCGGCAAATATCTTCAAGAGAACATTTCGGTTCAGTCAGGCGGAGACGTTACCGTGAACGCGACTCTTAACCCGGGTGCGCTGCAGCAGAGTGTCACAGTCGAAGCTGCACCGCCTGCAGTTGAATTCAACTCGACGAACCAGGAGTTGACGATCGACACGAAGATGGCGAACGACACGCCGCGTCTCGACCGTAACCCATTTAAGTTAACACTGCTTGAACCTGCGGCCGTGAATACTCGCGGCGAAATGCAGCCGTACCAATCGTGGGCTGCGAACAGCGTAGATCTCGGCGGCGACACGAACCTTAAGAACGACCTTCTAGTTGATGGAAGTCCCATTGGCATCGGTCACAAGGCGGGCTACCCTCCCAATCAGGATGACGTACAAGAATCCGTGGTGTCCCAGAACAGTGTCGATGCGGCATCGGGGCACAGCGCTGGCGGTGCTATCAGCCTGACGACTAAGGGTGGCACGAACGAGTGGCATGGCACGGCGTTTTACCTGGGCCGGTATCCCTGGCTCAGCGCGCAAGCAGACAGGACCAGATTCGTAAACAACGCACAACGGCAGAACATGGTCGGCGGCACTTTCAGCAACCCCATCCTTAAGAACAAGTTGTTCAACTTCTTCTCGGTAGAGGACTGGAAAATTCACTCCCCGGGTAGTTATTCCCGTACCGTCCCGACCGCTGCGGAACGTTCAGGAGACTTCTCTCACACCTATGCAGCCGATGGAACTCTTCGCGTCATTTACGATCCGTTCAGTACGGTAGTTGACCCAACCACCGGAGCTGTCTCACGGACTCCTTTTCCAAATAACGTGATCCCGTCCAGCAGGTTCGATCCTCTTTCGGCAAAACTTGCCGGCGCCTTCTTCGACGGGAACAACCCTGGTGTCGGCTACAACCATCAAAATAACTACTTAAAGAGCCTGATTCAGACGACCAGCTACTACAACTTCTCCGATCGCGTGGACTACAACATCAGCGACAAATGGCGGGTGTCCGGATACTTCGGACGCTACTACTCCGATGACAGCCAGACGAATCCGATTTCAAGCAACTCAGTCCTCTATCAGCCGGCCGGTAGTCTTCGCATTGCGAACCAGGTGCTTGGAGACGCCGTTTGGTCGATAACCCCCAATACTGTTGTCAACTTCCACGGAGACTGGTTCAATCTGGTCGATGCGTACGTCTCCAAAGGCCTTGGTAAAGACGGTTGGTCTAGTATCTGGCCCGGTAACTCCTGGTACGCCCCTTATTTGAATGCTTCCGCCAACGTGCCGCTTTACTATCCAACGTTGAACATTGGCGGAAACAGTTTCGGTGGCCCGGGCTTCTTCTGGGATCAGAGGCCGGCAGCCGAGTCGTTTAGCGCTCAGGTCTCGCAGACCAAGGGCTCTCACTATTTGAAGTACGGCGTACAGTTCCGGCGTGGAGCGGGCGCGAATTTCGTCAGCAACACGAATAACTTCAACTTCAATCAAGGTTTGACGGCAAACACTTTCAACAACCCCGACCTGACGAAGTCCGGCGATCCCTTCGCAACATTCCTCCTCGGAGCGCTGGACAGCGGCACGCAGATGGTGGGCGGACCCTCACCTATCACCGTCTCGGATTTCTACGGCTTCTATATCGGTGATGACTGGAAGGTGAGCCGAAACCTGACCATCAACCTGGGTCTGCGTGATGAATATGAAACCGCGTGGCACGACCCGAACCACCAGCTCTCGCAAGGTCTCGACCTGAACTCGATCGATCCGGCAATCAAAGCCAATCCTCCCCAAATGCCCGCGTCAGTTACCAACATCGTCGGTGCAAACTATTCCAGCTTCGCCGGGCTCTGGAATTTCACCAGCAGCAGTCATCCCGGTATGTGGAATGCGCCGATGCTCAATCTGATGCCGCGTTTCGGGGTCGCCTATCGGGTCAATGACAAAACGGCTTTGCGATTTGGCTATGCCCTCTATACGATTCCCACGGAATACAATTTCACTCCGGCCCCTGTGTCCGGATTCGAAGACGTGAATTTCCTGGAACCTCCTTTCTTCGGGATGACGGGCTATCAGAACGCTGCTCCGCTGTTGAACGGAGTTCCACAGGAAACCCTCTCGAATCCATTCCCAGCCAGCAATCCGCTTGTCCCAATTGCTGGTAAGGCTGGGGGAACTAATGTTGGACGCGGAGGATCCCCATTATTGTGGTATCCGAAGTATTTCCAGAAGGCTTTTAACAATCGTTTGAATGTTACGTTTGAGCATCAGTTGCCTGGGCAAGTCGTGACATCTCTGACCTACTTTGTGAACTTCGGCAACCAGCAGTACAACCAGGCGCTCAACAATATCGATCCCCGTATACTACAGCAGTATCAGGGCAGCTATCTCAGCACGCCCGTTACGAATCCGTTCTACCATTACCAAAGTCAAACGCTTCTTCCCGGTCCGCTCTACAACCAGCAGACAGTTCCGTTGTCGTCTCTACTGGTCAAATATCCTTTGTACGGTCCTCTGTACCAGATTGGCGTACGCGGGGCCGAGGAGCGGTATCAGGACGTTGAGCTTAAAGTCCAGAAGAGGTTCAGTCAGGGGTACAACTTCCTGTTTGGATATATCTTCATCAAGGAGAGAAGTCAAATTAATAACTTCAATGACCAGACTCTCTATCAAAATCAGCTCCAATGGCAGGACAGTAACCAGCCACATCACCGGATCGTCGCGGCCAGCACGTACGAGCTTCCGTTCGGCAGAAACAAGCACTTCTTGGCCGGTATACCTAGAGTTGCCGATGCCGTCATAGGCGGCTGGCAGATTACTGGTACATTCACGTTCACTAGCGGCGACTACCCGAGATTCGGCAATCAGACCGTCACGGGTAACCCTTGCCAGAATGTCCCGTCCGGCGATTATTTCAATCCGTCGGCCTTCGGTCCAATTCCCGCCAACACGTACGTTTTGCGCAGCAATCCGATGCAGTATTCCTGCATCGTTGGTCCCTCTTTCCTCGACGTGGATGCGACTCTTCAGAAGAACTTTCATGTGACCGAGAGAGTGCTGGCGGAACTGAAACTGTCCGCTTACAACGCGACGAACAAGCTGAATCGCGCCGACCCGAGTACCAACCAGTCGGCATCCGACTTCGGCCAGGCCCTGTACCAGGGCTCGCCCACCGGCGAGTTCGGCGGCCAGACCGCTACTTACGGTAATCAGGCGGGGCGTCAGCTAGAACTTGGCTTCAGACTAACCTTCTGACCGTTAAGTCGTTCTGGTAAATTCTTTTCGATGAAGCTGTTCAGTCGCCGCACGGCGTTACGGCTGCTGACTCTGCCAGCTTTTCCACTGGCCGGGCAGCAGCCAATCCCCAGGCCCGCAAATGAGGGGATGGCATCGCGCGGACTGAAATCGCGACCGCATAGGAAGGGGTCAGGTCTCCCCTTCCATTCTCGTTTTACGAATGTGGGCGCTCACGCCGGCCTCAAATTCCCCACCGTTTCCGGCCATCCAAAGCGGGCCGACTATGTCATCGAGGCCATGGGATGTGGCTGCGCCTTTTTCGACTACGACAACGATGGCTGGCTGGACATCCTTGTCTTGACCGCCTCTCGCGTCGGCGACCCGCCGCCCGACGCTTCGAATCGTCTCTACAAGAACAACCGCGACGGTACCTTCTCAGACCAGACCGGGAAAGCGGGCCTCTTCCGCACCGGCTATTGGTACGGCGTCACAATTGGCGATTACAACAACGACGGTTTCGAAGACATATTCATCACTGGTTATCCCCAAAATGCTCTTTATAAAAACAACGGTGATGGCACATTCACGGATGTAACGAAGGAAGCAGGCCTACAGGATGCCGAGCCGCGATTTGGATCCGGGTGTACCTTCCTCGATTACGATCGCGATGGACACCTGGATCTCTTTGTCTCCAATTACGTCCTCTTCGATCCCAAGTCGGTTCCGCGCGCGGGAGATATCTCCAGTTGCAACCAGGAGAAAGTCTTCTGTGGTCCGCGGGGGCTCCCATACGGTCGGCACTCGCTTTATCGCAACAATGGCGATGGGACCTTCAGAGACGTGACCACTGCCGCGAGAATCGATAAACCGAACAGTGGTTATGGCCTCACCGCCGTGTCGGCCGACTTCGACAACGACGGTTGGCCGGACATCTACGTGGCCTGCGACTCCACCCCCAGCCTGCTCTTTCGCAATCAGCACGACGGAACGTTCGCGGAGCAGGCTATGGATCGCGGTGTAGCGTTGAGCGAAGACGGGATGGAGCAAGCCGGAATGGGCGTGGCCGTTGGTGACCTGTCCTGCCACGGCAGTCTCGACATCGTAAAAACTCACTTTGCCGCCGACACGCCCGCCGTGTATTCGAACACGGGAACGGGCGAGTTCCGCGACGACACGCTGCAGTCCGGACTGGGCACTGAGACCAGATTTATCAGTTGGGGTGTGGGGATTGAGGATCTCGACAACGACGGCAATCCCGACATCTTCTGGGTGACCGGAGGCATCTATCCCGAAATGCAAGGCAGGCCCGATCAACCCTACCAGGCTCCGCGGATCGTTTTTCGTAGTCTGGGAAAAGGACGCTTTGAAGAACTCGGCGCCGCAGCGGGGCCCGGAGTCGAGGCACTGCACTGCAGCCGGGGCTGCGCGTTCGGAGATTTTGACAATGACGGCGACATTGACATCCTGGTAGTGAATCTCAACGAGCCGCCGTCATTGCTCCGCAACGACGTCACCGGCGGGCACCACTGGATCAAGTTCAAACTCGTCGGGACGAAGTCGAATCGCAGCGCAATCGGCGCGCGGGTCGCTGTTCGGTATGGTGACAAGCTGCAGGTCCGGGAAGTGCTGAGCCAGGCCTCTTATCTCTCCGTCAACGATCCGCGCCTGCACTTTGGCCTTGGGACCGTGAAAACCGTCGATGTTGAAGTCCGCTGGCCAGCCGGAACAGTCGAAAAATTTAAAGATGTCGAGGCCGACCAACTCATCTGGGTTGCCGAGGGCTCCGGGATTACGCGTACCCAGGCGTTCGGCTAACGGCAAATGGTGTAGTAATGATCGTACGCTTTTCTCTTGGGCTTATCTGTGCCGCTCTCTTGATAGCGCAGCAATCCCTTGACCACGCCTGGCAGCTTACTGCCAATGGACAGCCCCAGGAAGCGATCACTCTTCTGGAGCGCTTGATCACCGCCGATCCAGCTAATGCCGATACTCGTTTGCTTCTGGGAAGTCTGCTCATGGAGCAGAATCAAAAAGCGGAGTGTCTAGACCAGTTGACGGCCGCAGTGCGCCTTCGACCGAAATCGGATGAGGCGCAGAACGCGCTGGGTGAAGCGTACGTCAAGTTCGGCGATAACGCCGCCGCCCGGATCGCGTTTGAAAAAGCGGTTGCCCTGAAGCCAACTTCCGGCATAGCGCAGTCGAATTTGGGTCAGGCGCTGCTAGCGGCAGGTGATGTTCAAGCAGCCGCACATCACCTCGAACAGGCGATACATCTGCTTGGAAAAACCGACGATGCCGCCGACGCCCACTACTTGAGAGCCAAACTATACGCCCAAGAAGAGGACACACAGCAGGCTGTTACCCAGCTAGAACAGGCTGTTGCGATTCGTCCCAATTTCGCAGCCGCATGGTCGGATCTGGGGCAAGCCCGCAGAACGCTGCAGGACGACCCTGGTGCGCTCGCGGCTTTTGAGCGGGCGGTCGCGGCGGACCCGCGCGATGCCGTAGCCTTGTACCGGCTGGGAGCCGAGTACCTTCGCCAAAATAAGCCGTATCTTGCGGTTGAAAGTCTCGACAAAGCTTACCAACTCAATCCGGAAGACCAATCGACTCTGAATGCGTTACAAACCGCTTTGCGGCGCGACGGCCACCCTGAAGCCGCCGACCGCATAAAGCAACAGTTAACGGACCTGCTGCGCGATAAAGACCGTGTGAATCAAAACCACCTCGCCGGTGTAAAGCTCAACAACGAAGGAGCGGCTCTCGACAAGACGGGCGATTTGCGTGGGGCGCTTGCCAAGTACCGCGAAGCAGCCCGGCTCTATCCGGAGCATGCCGGAATTCGCACGAACTACGGGGTAGCGCTTTTGCGTTTAGGTCAGTGGACCGATGGACTCGAAGAACTCCACCAAGCGCTGCTGAAGGATCCGAAAAATGAACATCTCAAAGCTGTTTTGAAAGACGCCTTGGCGCAAGCTCCCCCTGCCGCGGCACCTGCGTGGAGCAAAGGACCCTAAATCAGCCGTCCGCCGCTCGCATCAATGCGTTCTGCGTTGAGATAAGAGCGCAATGCTTCCGGCACCAGGATGCTGCCGTCCTTCTGCTGATAGTTTTCGACAATCGCAACCCAAGTCCGGCCCACCGCCAGTCCGCTGCCATTGATCGTGTGAACGAATTCAGCCTTCGTCTTGCCTGTCTTCGCGCGAATCTGCGCTCGCCGCGCTTGGAACGCATCGAAGTTTGAGCACGAAGAAATTTCCTTGTACCCGTTTTGACCCGGCAGCCAGACTTCTATGTCGTAGGTCTTAGCGGACGAAAAGCCGATATCGCCGGTACACAGCACGATTGTCCGATACGGCAAGCCCAAGCGCTCCAGCACCGCCTCGGCATTGCGTGTCAGCTTCTCGTGCTCGTCCGCGCTTTGCTCGGGACGCGTGAACTTCACCATTTCTACTTTTTGAAACTGATGCTGGCGAATGATTCCGCGAACGTCGCGCCCATGCGAGCCAGCTTCACTACGAAAACATGGAGTGTAGGCGCACAGCGAGATCGGTAGCGAATCCGAGTTCAGCGTCTCATCGCGAAATAGATTCGTGACGGGCACTTCAGCCGTCGGCGCAAGCCACAGATCGTGTCCTTCGCAGCGGAATAGATCCTCGGCAAACTTGGGCAACTGTCCAGTTCCATAGAGGCTGGCCGAGTTGATCAGGAATGGCGGCAAAACTTCCTGATAGCCGTGCTCCCTGGTATGCAGATCGAGCATGAAGTTGACCAGCGCACGTTCGAGACGCGCTCCCAAGCCCCAGTAGACGGCGAACCGGGCTCCGCTGACCTTGGCCGCCCGTTCCATGTCGAGAATGCCCAGTTCCTGTCCAAGATCCCAGTGCGCTTTCGGCTCGAAATCAAATTCGCGCGGCGTGCCCCAGCGCTTTATCTCTACATTGTCGTGCTCGCTTTTGCCGACTGGCACGTCCTGATAGGGCAGATTGGGAATTCGGGCCAGGAAGTCTCGAAACTCGGCGTCCAACTTGCTCACTTGTTCGTCCAACTCCGAAATGCGGTCTCCCATCGCCCGCACCCTCTGCTGCCGCTCCGCCGTATCCTCCCCCGACTTGCGCAGTTTGCCGATCTCCGCCGTCGCCAGATTGCGTTCTGCTTTGGTCTGCTCGACTTCAGTGACCACCTGACGCCGACGCTTGTCGAGTTCCTGGAACGCGTCTACATCGAGGGCATAACCGCGCGTGCCGAGACGTTCCCGAATCGTTTCGAGATTACCGCGAAAGAAACCGAGATCGTACATGTCTAGTCGATTGACCTAGTCAGCTGCGTGCTTGTCGTCCGACTGCGGACGGTCGAAGAGCGGAACCCAGGGCTGGCCATCGGGTGCGCCCGTGTAATCCGCGCGTGGCCGGATCAGGCGATTGTTGCTGTACTGCTCCAGAACGTGAGCGGTCCATCCGGACATGCGGCTGACGGCGAAAATCGTCGTGAATAAATCGATCGGAATACCCAGAGAATAGTAGGTGGAAGCCGAATAGAAATCTACGTTCGCGTTAAGACCCTTCATCTCGCGAACCGTTTGTTCCACTCGTGAAGATTTCTCGAACAACTCCGTGTGTCCGGTGCGCTTTCCTAATTCCTCGCTCATTTTTTTGAGGTGATCGGCGCGCGGGTCCAGCACCTTGTAAACGCGATGGCCGAAGCCTGAGATTTTGATCTTCTGTTCTTTATTGCTAAGGTCGGCCTTTACCTTCGCAACGGCGTCGTCGGGAGACCTTGTCGCCAGCAGCATCTGAATGACACCTTCGTTTGCGCCCCCATGCAGCGGACCTTTGAGCGCGCCAATAGCCGAAGTTGCAGCCGAATAAATATCGGACAGCGTCGCCGCCGTCACCCGGGCTGCAAAAGTGGACGCGTTTAGTTCGTGATCCGCGTGCAGGATAAGAGCGACATCGAAGACGCGCTCACTTATCTCGTCCGGCCGCTTCCCGGTCAGCGTATAAAGGAAATTAGCGGCGTACCCCAGGTTTGGATCGCCCGCGACCACGTCCCGTCCGGTACGCAGAGTGTTGTAGGTAGTCACGATTGTGGCCACGCGCGCCATCAGCTTAACTGCCTTCTTGCGATTGGCTTCAACCGAGTTGTCGCGGGCCAGGGGATCGTAGAGGCTGAGCATCGACACAGCCGTCCGCAGCACATCCATTGGCGCACTACCCTCAGGCGCCGATTTCAGGAAATTGACAACTCCGGCGGGCAGTTCGCGTTCCGCAACCAGACTGGACTTCAAATCGCCTAACTCTCGTCTGTTGGGAAGCCGCCCGTTCCAGAGCAGAAATATGACTTCTTCGAAAGTTGCGTTTTCGGCCAGCGTATGGATGTTGTAGCCGTTGTAACTGAGTATGCCGCGTTCGCCGTCGATGTAGCAGATGCTCGAAGTTGTTGCAACTACTCCTTCAAGCCCCGCGCCCGTGCTTGCACTCGCCATGAAATTCGGTATTTGCTCCCGATTCGATTCTATCCTTAGCGTGTGCCGGTTCTAATACAGGCTTGGTAGCCGGACGGAGAAGCGCGATAATCTCGTATTGGTGACTACCTCGACTCAGCCTG
>JALYVD010000349.1 GCA_030853405.1 Acidobacteriota bacterium
GAGGCTGAGATCAAGGAGGAAGATGTGCGTTTCACGCTGCCATCCGATCTTGAAAGCTTTACTCCGCGGCTATATACCGTTCGTGCTTAGTTTCTGAACGATGAGGTTTAGTCTAGAAACATCCGACGCGCTGGTTTCAGTGGTCGCCGACACGATCCACAAAGCTGCGGCGTCGCTGCTTCGCCGCCAATCTTCGCAGGGATTCTGGTGGGCGGATCTGACTGCCGACAGCACGCTTGAATCCGACTACATTCTTACGCAGCTTTGGCTTTACCCACCCGTAAACGGCGCATGGAATCCTCCAACACGGCCAAAAATCGACCGCGCGGTAGCGGCGATTCTGTCGAAGCAACTCGAAGACGGCGGCTTCAATATCTATCTGAAGGGGCCAGCCGACGTCAGCGCCTCGATTAAAGCCTATTTTGCTTTGAAGCTCGCCGGTCTCTCCGCCGATGACACCCGCATGACGCGGCTTCGCAACCGGATCATGGAACTGGGTGGGATGCAGGCTGCAAACAGCTACGTCCGCGTGAATCTGAGCCTTTTCGGCTTATATCCCCGCGCCGCCTGTCCCTCGATTCCGCCCGAGATCATCCTGCTGCCGTTCAATTTCATCTATCAGATGTCTTCCTGGACGCGCGCCATCGTGATCGCGCTCTCGATCGTCCATGCAGCGAACCCGAACCGTCCGGTTCCGGCGGGCTTCACGGTGGAGGAGTTGTTTCTACCCGGCGCGCCGGCTAGCCCCGTCGCGGATGTCAAGTACTTCAGCTGGCGCAATTTTTTCCTGCGCCTCGACCGTTTCCTGAAGGTCTGGGAGAAAATCGCACCGCGATTTATTCGCCAGCACGCCATAAACAAATGCGCCGAATGGATGATCGAACGTTTCGAAGGCTCCGACGGCCTCGGCGCAATCTACCCGTCGATGCAGTATTCGATCATGGCGCTTGACGTCTTGGGCTACGGCCGCGAGCATCCGCTTCGCGTGCGCGCTGAAAAAGAATTCAACAACCTAATGGTGGACGACGACCGCAGCGGCTTCTACATGCAGCCGTGTTTTTCGCCGGTCTGGGACACGGCGATCGCCGCTCACGCGCTCGGTGAAAGCGGCGTCGCTCCCGAAGCTGCTTTGCGAAAAGTCGCCGACTGGCTGTTGACAAAAGAAGTGCGCCGTAAAGGCGACTGGTCCACCAAGCGGCCAAAAACCGAACCTTCTGGCTGGGCGTTCGAATTTAATAACGAGTTTTATCCCGACGTTGACGACACGGCGATGGTCCTCCTCGCTTTTGAAAACGCGCGCGCTTCCGATCAGGTGAAGCAGCTTGCGTGCGAGAAGCGGGCGGTGGATTGGCTGATCGCGATGCAGGGCAAAGATGGAGGATGGGCCGCTTTCGACGTCGATAACAATTGGGACGTCCTGAGCCATGTTCCGTTCGCCGATCACAATGCAATGCTCGATCCGGCCTGCCCGGATATCACGGGCCGGGTTCTCGAAGCGCTGATGCGCTGCGGTTTGAAGCCGGGCCACTCTGTTATCCGCCGTGGAGTTGAGTTTCTTTTACGGGCCCAGGAGTTCGACGGCAGTTGGTGCGGACGCTGGGGTGTGAATTACATCTACGGTACGTTTCTCGCCCTGCGAGGCTTGCGGGCGACTGGCATGAGTGAAAACGAGCCGTGCATCCAGCAAGCGCTCGAATTCATTCGCGCCTACCAGAATCGCGATGGCGGATGGGGCGAAAGCTGCGCGGGCTATGACGAAGGCCATTTCATTTCTAACGCCAGCACGCCTTCACAGACGTCGTGGGCGATTCTCGCGCTGCTCGCCGGCGGTGACGTTCGAAGCGAGAGCTTGTATAACGGAGCCGATTACCTGATCCGCACGCAGCGCGCCGATGGAACCTGGGACGAGCAATTCAGCACTGGAACCGGCTTCCCTCGTGTTTTCTACCTTTGCTACACGGAATATCGCAACATGTTCCCGCTGCTGGCGCTCTCAACGCTAATGAAGACAACCACCTCGCTTAGCGAGGAGACTGCGCAAAAATCTTCTTTTACTTGCGCGGGAAAATGATCTACGATCTTTGCCCCTAACTCTAGTTACCGGAGCAAGTGGTTTTCTCGGCTGGCACGTCGCACGCGTTCTAATCGAACGTGGTCACTGCGTCCGGGCGCTCTGCCGCCCATCGAGCCTGATTCATGAACTCGATGTAGAACGCATCGACGGCGATTTACGCGATCCCGATTCCGTTGCCCGCGCGGTTAATGGATGTGAGCTGGTATTCCATATCGCCGCCGATTACCGGCTCTGGTCTAAAAATCCGCAGGATCTCTATCGTTCGAACGTTGACGGAACGCGTCACGTGCTGGAAGCGGCGGAACGTGCCGGAGTCAGCCGCATCGTTTATACCAGTACCGTCGGCTGCATTGGCATGCTTGGGCGCCGGGAGGGAGACGAGGACACGCCCGTTTCGATCGCGGATATGACGGGCCACTACAAGCGGTCGAAATGGCTTGCCGAGCAGGTTGCCCTTGAAAAAGCCCGCGCGGGCCTACCCGTCGTGATCGTGAATCCCACGGCTCCTATTGGAGACCACGACTGGAAACCCACGCCAACGGGAAAAATTGTGGTTGACTTCTTGCGCGGTAAGTTGCCCGCGTTCGTAGATACCGGCTTGAACGTCGTGGATGCACGCGATATCGCTCTTGGCCACCTGCTTGCAGCCGAACACGGCACACCGGGTCAGCGGTACATTCTCGGATCGGAAAACCTGACCCTCCAAGAGATTCTAGGTAAAGTCGCTCACATCGCGAACAAGCCTGCCCCTACAATGAAAGTTCCCTACACTTTGGCGTACGCTGCCGGGCTGGTCACAACTGGTTTAGCGAATTTGACCGGCAGAGAGCCCGCCGTACCACTCGAAGGCGTCAAAATGGCCCGAAAGAAGATGTTCGTCAGTCACGCGAAGGCTACCCGGGAATTGGGCTTCGCGCCGGGCTCCGCAGATTTGGCCATCAAGAAGGCTGTCGAGTGGTTCCGCGCGAACGGATATTGCTGAAGCGTTATCGCTAGATATGGCAATCCTATATGTGGCCGCCGAGGCAATGGAACTTGAACCCTTTGCGAATCTGTTAACCGGAGTTCGTAAACTGAAGTGGCCCCTCGATTACGCCTTCGAAGGTATTTTGGATGGAAAAAGATTAATGCTCGCCGCCAATGGCGCAGGCCCTCAACTCGCGGCACGTGCCGTCGAAGTAGCCATTCGCGCCCTTCCGGCGGCCGAACTCTCGTCATCCAAGCTCGAAGCGGTTGTCAGTACGGGTTTTTGTGGTGCGCTCGATCCGGCGTTGCGGGAAACGCAGATCGTGCTTGGGACTTCCATCATCAGCGTTGGAGAAGAGCCCTTTCCCTGCGAGACGGTCCACGCGGCGCCGGAGGGGTTCGCAACTGGCGCGGTATTTTCGCAAAATAGAATCGCCAACAATGCCGCCGAGAAGCAACGGCTTGCGGCTTCTGGAGCCATTGTGGTCGATATGGAGGCAGCCGGAATTGCAGCTCGTACTAAACGAGCCGGATTGCCGTTCTACTGCATCCAATGTGTGTCTGATCGTGCGGACGAGTCCTTTGGATTCGACCTGAATGAAATGCGTACTACCGAAGGACGGATCGCACGTGGGAAAATCATAAGTTACGCCCTCGTTCATCCGAAACTTCTGGCCCAGCTTTTCCAATTAAAGCGGCGAAGTGAGAATACAGCGAAGGCGCTGGGAGATTTTCTTGTCAGTTGTCGAATCCTGCCAGAGTCCGGCAACACTCTGGCCGAGTAATAGCATACCGGGGACAATGAGGGCCGCAGTGTATCGCGGCAAAGGCCGTATTGCGGTCGAGACCGTGCAGACGCCCGTCATTGGCCCGAGTGAAATTCTTGTGCGCGTGGAGAGTTGCGGGGTTTGCCACACGGATTTAAAGAAAGTGGAATACGATTTGCTGCCGCCGCCCCGTATCTATGGGCACGAAACGGCTGGTATTGTCGTGGCAGCCGGCGAACGGGTGCGCAAATACGTGCTTGGCGACCGCGTGATCGCGTTCCATCATATTCCTTGCGGCGACTGCTTCTATTGCGATCGTAGCCTTTATGCTCAGTGCCCCGTCTACAAGAAAGTAGGTATTACCGCTGGTTTTGAACCGGCTGGCGGCGGGTTCTCGCAGTACGTCCGTGTAATGGACTGGATAGTCGAGCGTGGCGTAGAGAAAATTCCGCCCGGGGTTTCCTTCGATCAGGCCTGTTGGGTGGAACCCGTGAACACCTGCCTAAAGGGCGTTGAACTGATGCGGTTGCGGGATGATGACACAGTCGCGATCCTGGGACAGGGGCCTATTGGCCTGATCTTTACGATGCTCGCCAAGAGAACCGGCGCTTCCGTTCTGTCTACCGACACCATAGAGTTTCGCCGCAGCCTGTCCACCCGTTTCGGCGCGTTGCCGTTTGACCCTCGTGAGGACGAGTTCGAATCCGCTCTCAAATCGCTGACAGCTGGGCGGGGCGCGGACGCCGTGATTGTCGCCACAAATGCACCGGGCCTGATCGATCAAGCGTTACGTATTTCACGTCCCGGAGCGAAGATACTTCTTTTCGCGCAAACGTCGGTAAAAGAACGTATCGAGATTTCGGGTGCGGACGTGTGCGTGGGGGAGCGGGTACTACTTGGCTCCTACAGCGCCGACGTGGATTTGCAAGCGGAATCCGCGCGTCTCGTCTTCAGTGGCGAACTTCCGCTTGAGGAACTAATCTCCGAACGAGTCGCTCTCAGTGATATTGAGCGCGGAATCGATGTCGCGCTACACCCGACGGAACGTTCGCTCAAAGTCGTCGTGCACCCGCAGGAGCATCCGTAATGGCCACAATGCAAGCGGCGGTTCTCTACGGCAAGGAAGACGTACGGTTGGAATCCGTTCCCGTGCCTGCAATCGGTTCGGGCGAACTTCTGGTGCGCGTCCGCACGGCCCTTACCTGTGGAACCGACGTGAAGGTCTTCCGCCGCGGGTATCACGCCAAGATGATCAAACCTCCCGCTCTGTTTGGTCATGAGATGGCCGGAGACATCGTCGGGGTAGGCCAAGACGTTAGCCGGTTCAAGGTTGGACAGCGTGTGGTCTCGGCGAACTCCGCTCCTTGCGAAGAATGCTTCTTCTGCCGCCGTGATCAGCAAAATCTCTGTGAAGATCTGCTGTTCAACAATGGCGCTTACGCTGAGTTCATTCGTATTCCAGAGCGCATCGCCGAAAAGAATACATACGTCATCCCGGAGGGACTCGACTACAAAGATGCCGCCTTGTCGGAGCCGCTGTCCTGCGCACTCCGTGGACTTGATGAGAGCCATGTGCAGCCTGGTGATACGGTGGCGATCCTGGGGCTCGGCCCCATTGGCTTAATGTTTGTCCGGGCGGCGAAGTTCGCCTATGGCGCCCGGGTTGTCGCCATCGCCCGCCGTTACGAACAGGTAGAGCGTGCGTTGCGCTATGGCGCGGACGAGGGTCTTGATATGGGCGATCATAATACCCTCATTTCCGAGTTAAAAGCAAAGACCTCGGGCCGCGGGGCGGATGTTGTGATCGAAGCCATCGGGCGCGCTGAGTCGTGGGAGCTTGCCACCAAGCTTGTCCGCAAAGGCGGCATCATCAACTTCTTCGGCGGCTGCCCCTCTGGCACCAAGGTCGGAATCGATACGGGTCTCCTTCACTATTCCGAGATCACTTGCAAAGCGAGTTTCCATCACACGCCGGCGCACATTCGGCGGTCGCTGGAACTGATTTCGTCGGGAGTGATAGACGCGCGGCACATGGTGAATCATGAAGAGCCGCTGACGCAACTCCCGCAGGTTTTGCAAGACCTCGCGTACCGCCGTAATGGGCAGATTAAGACTGCCATCATTCCGTAACGGCCAACACGTGCCAGTCGCGCAACTACAGCCCAAAGATTACGTACGCAGCATCGGCCCGGATAGCATCCGGTATTCGGAAGCGGAGGCGCTTGAGTACACGCGCTGGCTCGCCACGCATCATTACGAGAACTTTCAGGTAGTCAGCTTCCTCCTTCCCAAGGCGTTGCACCAGGATTTCTACAACGTTTATTCGTTCTGCCGTTGGGCGGACGATCTGGGCGATGAAATCGCCGATCCCGGGGAAAGCCTGCGCCTACTTGGCTGGTGGCGCGATGAGTTGAATGCCATGTACGGCGGCGACGCCTCACACCCTGTATTTGTCGCATTAGAGAACACAGTCGAGCGGCACCAGATTCCCATTGAGCCTTTCGACCGCTTGATACGCGCTTTCGAGCAGGACCAGCGGATTACCCGTTATGAGACCTTCGAGGATGTGTTCGCTTATTGCGTGAACTCCGCCAACCCGGTTGGGCATCTTGTTCTCTATTTGTGCGGGTACCGCGACGCCGAGCGGCAGCGCCTATCCGACTACACGTGCACGGCACTCCAACTGGCAAATTTTTGGCAGGACGTAACGGTAGATATGCAGAAAGGCCGCGTCTACTTGCCTTTAGACTTGTTCGCGCAACATGCCTACTCCGTCGATGAAATGTTTGCGCTCAAGTTCGACAGCCGTTTCGAGAACATAATGCGCGAGGCCGTCGATGTAGCCGGCGATCTCTTCCGTAAGGGATTGCCGCTGATTGAGACCGTCAACCGCCGCCTTGCACTGGACCTGGAACTCTTCAGCCGCGGCGGTCTCAAGATTCTGGATAAGATAAGAGCACAAGGATACGACGTTCTTAAGCGGCGTCCGCATATTTCCAAAGCGGAACGCGTCGCCATCATGCTTCGATGCTTACCGCGACTGCTCCCGTTTTAATCACCTCGACACTCGAGCAGTCGTATCGGTTCTGCCGCGATATCGCGCGGAAACGGGCTAAAAATTTCTATTACTCGTTCCTGTTGCTCGAAAAGCCACAGCGTGACGCTATGTGCGCCATCTATGCGTTCATGCGGGAATGCGACGATCTGAGCGACGATCCCACCGCAACCGACAAAGCGAAGCTTCGTGAGGCGATTGCACACTGGCGCATGCAGACCGATCATGCGTTGAACGGCGAAGTACAGGGCAGCCCGATCTGGCCGGCCTTTCATGACACCGTGAAGCGCTATGGGATTCCGCATCGCTTCTTTCACGAGATGATTGATGGCATCACGTCGGATCTGCAGCCACGCCAAATGGAGACCTTCGACGAGCTTTACCGCTACTGCTACCAAGTGGCTTCGGTCGTGGGACTGACTATCATTCACATTTTCGGGTTTCAGTCGCCCAGAGCGTTGCTGTTGGCGGAAAAATGCGGGATTGCTTTTCAGCTAACGAATATTCTGCGCGACGTCCGGGAAGACGCGCTTCTAGGCCGTGTCTATCTTCCAGCCGAAGATCTGGCTCGCTTCGGGGTTCCCGTCGCCCAGCTTCAAAGCGGGGTTGAAGAGGAACGTTTCCGCGAGCTGATGCGCTTTGAAGCCAAACGCGCCGAGGCCTTCTACAATGAATCCGCACCGCTGGGCGGCATGATCAAACCGAAGAGCCGGGCTTCGTTGTGGGCTCTTCGCGCCATTTACTTGCGATTGTTGACGCGGCTTGAGAAAGCAAACTACTCCGTACTAACTCACCGTCTCAATGTGCCGACTCGGACAAAAGTGGGAATACTACTTCGCGCGTTTATGCGCCGCGGATAAACATCTGAAAATACAATTCCCGCTTACCCGAATCGAATGATGACCCAAGCAAAGGCTGCCGCTTGGTTGGTGCTATCTCTACTGGCGAATGGCTTCCTGGCTCCGGCGCAAACTCAAGAAGAGATTCTTACCCATTGCCCATTTCTCCCTGGTCGATAAGAACCTCTACGCCGGATCTAAGCCCCGGACCGATCAAGCCCGATCTGGACTTCCACCGTTATATCTGGCAACGCTCCGATAACGAGACGCTCCTCCATCTGCTGGAGTTGACCGCAGGTCCATTACTGGCCTTCGTGAGTATTGTGCGCAACGAGGGCCTGCAGCACCTCCGTTCGGTCGTACAGGACCATGGACAGCTCGTTGACGCTCTTCGAAAGGGAAATCGTCAGAAAATTCGTGCGGCTTTCGAATCGGCAGCTACCAAAGGTTATAAGCCATTTCTAACGGAAGGGCCGGAAACGGCGGCAGCCAGGGCGTTCGGTTTCCTTGACATTGGCGCTTAGCCAAGCTTTCCGCGGGGTACGGCCAATTCGTGAGCAGCCAAGCTCGCGTCCGGAACCCTGGCTCTGTATTCCTAATCTGTCATCAACTCCGGTTGGCGCGTCATCAAAGGCAGCCGGGGATTTTCACCGCTCTATAGGCCAGCGCTGTCCAGAATAGCGGCTGAATGATCGGCAAAGGCTTTCAGGCCGGCGGCCTTGCAAAACGGTCATCTGGTTTATGAAGACAACGCATCCCCGAGGGAGCAGGCGTGCTTTAGATCGTTGAGAATCATTCGGGCGATACCTGGCGCGCGGTCTACACGGTCCGTTTCGCGGAAGCCGTTTAAGTGCTGCACGCGTTTCGGAAGAAATCTCCTAAAGGTATCAAGACAGCGCAGACGGATGTTTCAGTTGGTATCGGAGCGTTTGAAACAGGCTCTCAGGCACTCTGAGGAGTACTACGATGGCCAAAAGGAATAGAACAGACGCGCAGATAATGCCGAGTTCGGGAAACGTGTTTATAGATCTCGAACTGCCAGATGCTGCGGAACGCCAAACAAAGGTTCGCCTCGCTTTGACGATCAACCGCATTTTTGAGCAACGGCGCCTGACACAGGCCGAAGCGGCGCGTGAACTCGGCACTAACCAGCCAACAATCTCGGCTTTGTCGCACTATCGGTTGGACGGCTCTTCGGCGGAGAGGCTGCTGCTGTTTTTAAATGCGCTCGAGCACGACGTTGAAATTGTGATCCGCCCGAAACTGCGCTCCCAGCGGCCGGCGCGGATTGTGGTCACAGCGGCTTAGCGGCAAGCCATACCGAAAGCAGTCCCGGTCTTGTCGTCTTTAAAAATTGACGACTACGCTCATTGTTTAAACATCTCATCAATTTCCACCCGGTAACCGGCGGCGAGCGCGTTCGTCTCATTCGCCATACCGACCGCCGCCATCAACTCGCCGAACATTTCGTCTGTCATGCCCTTATTCCGCGCCGAAGCGCTATGCGAGGCAATGCAATACCCGCATTGATTTGTCATGCTAACCGCCAGATAGATCAACTCCTTTGTAAGCGGATCTAGCGCGCCCGCGGACATAATCTGCTTAATGCTCTCCCACGTCCTCCGCAGTGTCACGGGATCACGGGCCAGCGCCTTCCAAAAGTTGTTGATGTACTCCGTTTTGCGAGTGGTTCGTATATCGTCATAGACCGCTCGCACTTCGTGACTCTCGTTCTCATACTCAATCAGGTGCATGTTGTTTCTCTCCACCGCAATTTACGAATTTCCAATCAACAGCCGGCTGTAAACCAAACCGCTCTGTAAAAATGTTATATTATCATATAACTTAAAGGATTCCCATGCACATAACCCATTTGCGCAAGGTCGGAGGTTCGGTCATGCTGGCCATTCCGCCCGCCCTGCTCGATATCCTGCATTTGCGGCCGGGAGCTAAGGTCGGCTTGGCAGTGCAGAGCGGTCGATTGGTCGTCGAGCCGCAGCATCGACCACGTTATACCCTGGAGGAACTTCTCGCTCAATGCGCTCCCAAGGCCCGCCGTGGCAAGGAAGAGCGGGAATGGCTCGACGATAAACCGGTTGGCGGCGAGCTCATCTAAATGAAGCGCGGCGAAATCTGGCTGGCCGGGCTTGATCCTGCGGAAGTACACGAGCAAAGAGGCCGGCGTCCGGTCCTGATCGTGTCGCCGGAGGCGTTCAACCGGATGACCAAAGTGGCCGTAGTTCTCCCGATCACAAGCGGCGGGAACTTCGCGCGGACGGCTGGCTTTGCCGTTTCGTTAACGGGTACGGGAACCAACACTACAGGCGTTGTGCGCTGTGATCAGCCCCGCGCGCTCGATCTCGGCACGCGCAAAGGCAAGAAGCTTGAGAGCGTTCCCGGCCGGATTATGGATGAGGTGCTGGCGAGGCTGGCTTCGATTTTTGAGTAACGCTTGCACGATGATGTTTTGGGGCGGTGATTTCAGGATTTACCAATCAGCAGGCCGGCCACAAACACCAGCGCTCCGCCGAGCGCAACCTGCAGCGTCGCCCGCACAATCGGCGTATCCATGTAATGATGCCGTACCCAGCTAATGACCGCTAGTTCCACGGCAACCACCGCACCCGCGATGCCCGTTGCCAGCCGGAAATCCGAAATCAAATAGGGCATTGTATGGCCAATTCCGCCCGCTGTGGTCATCAGCCCGCAGATTGCCCCTCGAATCAAAGGTTTGCCGCGCCCGGTCAGAGATCCATCGTCTGACAGCGCTTCCGCGAAACCCATCGAAATGCCCGCCCCGACCGACGCGGCCAGTCCAACCAGGAATGCATCCTTACTCTGATTTGTGGCAAACGCGGCGGCAAACAGTGGCGCAAGCGTAGACACCGAGCCGTCCATTAAACCAGCCAAACCGGGCTGTATGTACTGCAGCACGATGGAGCGCCGGTAGACTTCCGATTCCTCCAACTGCACCTCCGCGTTGACGTGCTGTTTCTCCATCGCTCCCGCCGCCGCAGTATGCTTCAATTCCGCCTCCGCCAGGTCACCCAGCAACTGGCGCGTGGATGCATCGTTCACCTTGTCCATCGCCGCGAGATAAAAACGCCGTGTTTCCGTCTCCATCGAGTCAATGGCCCGCCGCACCGCATTCGGTCCCACCGAATCCAGCAGCCAGGTAGCGGGACGCGAGACGAATCCTCTGACGTCCTGGCGTCGAATGAGCAAAATATGCTCGCCGAAACGCGACCTATATAGGTCGATTAGCCGGGAGCGATGTTCTGATTCCTCCTCCTGCATCTCTTCGAGCATTTTGGAAGTACCGGGATAGCTCTCGCGCAGTTTGACGGCAAACTGTCCGTAGATCCTCCCGTCTTCTTCCTCCAGGGAAATCGCCAGCCCTAAGATCTCGCGCTCCGATAGATCTTTGAAATTTTTCGCCATTCCTGGTTCCCATTCTCTCCGCAAAGGCGGGTGAAGGACAATAGAAGTAGCCCCAGACCCACGCGCAGTTTCCGTGCGCGGCCTTTTTGTACATGCTCGATCGTATATCCGTGCATGGCGCACGCCAGCACAATCTGAAGAACATCAGTGTCGAGATTCCCCGAAACACCTTCACGGTCATCACCGGGTTGAGCGGTTCGGGCAAGAGCTCGCTCGCCTTCGACACTATCTATGCCGAGGGTCAGCGGCGCTACGTCGAAACGCTTTCACCCTATGCGCGCCAGTTTTTGGATCAGATGGAACGCCCCGAAGTCGATTCTATCGACGGCCTGAGCCCGGCCATCTCCATCGAGCAGAAGACCACAACCCGCAGCCCTCGTTCCACCGTCGGCACGGTCACCGAAATCTACGATTATCTGCGTCTGCTCTATTCGTCCGTGGGCATTCCGCATTGCCCGTTGTGCGGCGCGGAAATCGCCCGGCAGTCCCCAACACAGATACTCGAACAGGTCTTCGGACAACATCAAGGCGACCGCATTATGGTGCTCGCTCCCGTCGCAAGAGGGCGCAAGGGTGAGTACAAAAAGGAGTTGGAAGCGGTTTCGAAGGCGGGCTTTCGCGCGCGCATCGATGGCGAGATACTGACGCTCGATGAACCGGTCAAACTGGACAAGCGCAGGAATCACACCATCGAGGTAATCGTCGACCGCCTGGTGGTGAAGCCCGGCATCGAACAGCGCCTCGAAAACTCCATCCAGACCGCGTTGAAATGGGCGGACGGTGTCGTGGTGATCTCGGTCATCAACGGTGAGGAGCGGCTCTACTCCGAAAAGCTCGCCTGCCCAAACGATGGAACTAGTATTCCGCAGCTTGAACCTCGCTCCTTCTCGTTCAACAGTCCGTATGGCGCTTGCCCAACCTGTAAAGGCGTGGGCAGCACGTGGGCCTTCGACCCGCTCAAAGTCATTTGCGATCCGTCGAAGCCGCTGCTCGATGGCGCACTGGGACCGGGTTCCAGTTCAGCCGGAATTACGTCCGCATTGACCGCCGCTGCCGAAGAATATGGATTCGATCTTTCAAAGCCATTCGAAAATCTGCCCAAGAAGACGCGCGCGCTTCTCCTGAACGGGAACAATCAATTTCCCGGAATTCTAAAAATTCTACAGGACACTTTCAGCAGATCGAGCGAAGCTTATCGCGACTGGTTGATGGATTACATGTCGGCAACCGAGTGTCCCGACTGCAAAGGGCGACGTCTCAGGCCGGAGAGCCTCGCCGTACAGGTCAAAGCCGTTTCGATCGCCGATTTCACCGAGACGCCTATTGCGCGCGCCCTGCCGTTGATTCGCTCGTGGCAATTTACTGAGCGCGAGTTGCAGGTCGTTGGCCGCGTCGTCGAAGAGATTCAAAACCGGCTTGAATTTCTTGCTGCTGTGGGTCTGGATTATCTCAGCC
>JALYVD010000353.1 GCA_030853405.1 Acidobacteriota bacterium
CAATTTTCTATATCAATCCGGCTCCCGTTCACTGCTGGGGAGGTTAGTTTATCAAAGAAGTGCCAGTGCCAAAAGTGGAAACGGCAATTCTATTGCGCGTCATCGCAGCTAGCCTTGTGTAGCCCCTATACGTTCGCCTGGTTTGCAATCTCCAGGGTTACCGTTACGGCCCGTTTCTTTGAAAGCGGACAAATCATGGGTGAATTAGAGCGGCCAACTCACATATTAACGACATGTATTAATAATTGTGTTGCGCATAAATAAAAAAGCTGATATGCTCCTATAACTAAATCAAGCAATACCTGATTGGGCCGCTAAATCGAGACAAGCGCTGAGTGCTGGCCTTTTCACCGGGATTTTATTGAGAAAACCGTAACCAAACAAATCATCGAGGAGTTTCCCATGCGCTTCTTTACTGTTCTCACGCTCCTGGCTGCCATGTCGGGGCCCATTTCAGCTCAGAGCCCAGTGCTGGGGGGCTGTGCGATCTTTCCTGCGGACAACGTGTGGAACACGCCCATCGACACATTGCCGGTCGATGCCAATTCAGCGGCGTATGTAGCCTCAATGAACGCTACAAACACCATGCTGCACCCGGACTTCGGGAATGGAACCCCGGCTACCGGCGGCATCCCGTACAACCTCGTCCCGGGTAGCCAGCCTAAAGTCACTGTGCCGTTTTATTATGGCGGCGACCCTGGACCGTACCCTATTCCAGATAACGTTTATATCGAGAGCGGATCGGATCACCACGCGATCATGATCGATACATCGACATGCGAACTGTATGAGATCTTCAATCTAACAGGCGGTCCCGGTTCCTGGGCTGCGGGTTCCGGAGCTACCTGGTCGTTGAACTCAGACGCACTTCGGCCAAACGCCCTTACGTCTGCCGACGCTGCTGGGCTTCCTATCCTGCCCGGCTTGGTTCGCTATGACGAACTGGTCTCTGGCAGCATCAATCATGCCATCCGCGTGACGGCCGATCACACGCGAAGCGCCCACATCTGGCCGGCCCGCCATGACGCTTCGAGCCTCACCGATACGCAGTATCCGCCCATGGGACAGCGCTTCCGGCTCAAGGCGTCCTACGACATCTCCGGCTTCTCTACGCACGTCCAGACTTTACTCCAGGCGCTCAAGACTTACGGGATGATTCTCGCGGACAATGGAATCTCTTGGCATATCTCCGGAGTAGGCGACCCGCGTTGGGACGATACCGAGATGCACGCCCTGACCCAAGTTACCGGCGATAACTTCGAAGCCATCGACGAATCAAGCCTGATGGTCGATCCGAACTCCGGTGCAACATCTGGGGGCGGCGGAACGCCACTTCCACCCCCTCCGCCGCCAGGCACGATCCCAACCGGTTGGGTTAATGTTATCAACCAAAACAGCGGTCTCTGTCTCGGTATAAAAGGCGGACCCGCCGCGACCTGGCGGGGCGACACGGCGCAACAGTGGGCTTGTTTAGGAGCTGTCCAAACCAATCAGCAGTTCCAACTCACGCCGGTGTCTGGTGGTTATGAGATCACCGTGCGCAACAGCGGGTTGGCAATTCAGCCGACGGGGGGCGATTCTTCTTACGAAGGCTCGCTTATCGAACAGTGGCCGTTCATCGGGGCAGACTACCAGACTTGGAATGTTATTTCTAATGCTAATGGTTATTTCACCATTCGTCAAGCAAATGACACTCGAGACTGTCTTTCTATAAGCAGAGGATCCACATTGAATGGGGCTCCGGCGCATCTTTGGGCCTGCACTGGGAGAACAAACCAGTCCTGGGAACTGGTCCCGATTTCCTAATCATTCAAGTTCTGCAAGATCATGGAAAGCCCTGCAAAAGCAGGGCTCGCGGGTGGCAACGTCGCGGTTTAGCGGCAGCACCTGCGTATTCCGGTTCTGTTGCAGACTCCGGGTGACCGGATACACTGCCGATGATGGCAACATCACGCTCCACTCGTGATCCTCTGTTTCTGGGCCGCTGGTTCGAGGACGAAGTGATCATTGTCGCGGTGCGGTGGTATCTTACCTATCCGCTCAGCTACGGGCAGATCTGCGAGCTGCTGCAAGATCGCGGGGTTTCGGTTGCACCAAGCACCGTCATGCGCTGGGTTCTGCGCTATGCCCCTGAATTCGAAAAGCGCTGGCGGCCGTATGAGAAACCCGTTGGACTGAGCTGGCGTGTCGATGAGACATACATCAAAGTGGCTGGCGAATGGACCTATTTATATAGAGCGGTCGATAGCGACGGGCGTACAGTGGATTTCTTTCTCAGCAAACGGCGAGACGTTCATGCGGCTAAGACTCTATTTCGGCATGCCTTGCGCAAACACGGTGACCCTCTGTCTGTCACGCTGGATGCTTACGCCGCCTCGCATCGAGCCGTTCAGGAACTCAAGGACTCGGGCGAGATCTTTTATCAGAAGATGCGTGTGCGCTCCTGTGCTTACCTGAATAACATTGCCCGTGTGGTCATCAGTGGAATCGAGTTCGCGGAAAAGATCAAGAAGACAAGAGTTCCGGGCGTTGCCGTAGCCGTCGTATATAACGACCAAGTGGTCTTCCTCCGAGGTTACGGCGTTCGCACCATCCCAGGTATGTCGGCTTACTCGCGACACGTTTGGCTTTGCCGCTTATTTTCGGCAGTGTCATCGCTTGCGTGCTCGCCGCCATCTGGTTCGCTCTGATACGTCGCCGCGCACACTTGGAAGAGGCGTACCTAAATAGCAGATTCGGTGCTGCCTATACGAAATACGCGGCTCACGTTCTGGGAATTCCTTGAAGGTTCCAGACTTCCGTGTCGGATCTTTGTTAAGACTCTGCCGGGCGCCAGGAATCGATCCGAGTGACGAACACGAGTGCGACCGAAGGTCGGGGGTTAAGCGGCTATTGCGTCTTCCGTAGTTTGCCTTTGTGGTTCCGATCTGAATTTCGGGTACCAGCGCCGGAACGTATCGTCAAGTTCGTCATTCAGAACCTTG
>JALYVD010000355.1 GCA_030853405.1 Acidobacteriota bacterium
TGCCGCAATCCGCCCAACTCCTTAAAGTGAACGTAACCAATGTTATGATTCGCCAAGAGACTACTGAGGGATTCCTGATCGTATTGGGGATTCTTGCGCGACCGGGGCACTGTCCGGATATCCGCCAGCAGCTCGATGCCGAACGCCCGCAAGATGCGGATGAATTCATCGGCTGAGCGGGTCGAATGTCCGATGGTATGAATCACGGCGGTTCCAGTGCTCATGTTATAAGTACATAGCTAACTCGTAAGGAGCAGAATGCCAAGGCTACAAGGTAAGAATGTGCTAATCACCGGAGCATCCTCCGGTATCGGCGAGGCGATCGCCATCCGTTTCGCGCAGGAAGGCGCAAACATCGCCATCAACTATAATAGCGGCGCGGAACGGGCCGAGGGCGTCAAGAAAAAGGTGCAGGAGGCGGGTGCCTCGGTGCGCGGTGCCGACGCCAAAGATTTCACAGTTAAGGCCGACGTCTCCGACGAACAGCAGATCGTTAAGATGTTCAAACAGGTGATCGATGCCTTTGGCACCCTGGACATTCTGATCAACAACTCCGGAATTCAAAAGCCAGTACCTAGCCACGAACTCTCAGCCGCGGATTTCGACAAAATCATCAATGTGAATCTGCGCGGCGCCTTCTTGTGCTCGCGTGAAGCCATCAAGCATTGGCTCTCCCGCAAGGCTCCCGGCGCGATTGTCAACAATTCCAGCGTTCATGAAATCATTCCGAAGCCGAAATACCTCCCATACTCCATCAGCAAAGGCGGCATGGAGAACATGACCAAAACACTGGCTCTAGAGTACGCCGGGCAGGGAATCCGCGTGAATGCCGTTGGACCCGGCGCGACCGTCACTCCCATCAACAACGCCTGGATCAACGACGAAAAAGCGCGCGCGGAAGTCGTGAGCCATATCCCGATGGGCCGCCCCGGTGAAGCCGAAGAAATCGCCACCGTGTTTGCGTTTCTCGCTTCCGACGAAGCATCCTACATTACTGGCCAAACGCTCTTCGCTTGCGGCGGACTGACACTCTATCCAGAATTCCGCACCGCCTGGTCGTCGGGCGAATAAATCCGGGCTCTAACTAGTTCCGCTTGGAATCGCGATGCACTTCCTTCACCGTGAATCCCGCCTTCTTCAGCCGTTTATAGATTTCGTTTGCGATCAGAACGGAGCGATGTTGGCCGCCCGTGCAGCCGAACGAGATAGTGAGATAGCTCTTGCCTTCCCGGATGTAGTGGGGCAGTAGATAAATCAGCAGTTCGGAAATGCGGTCGATGAATTCGATGGTCTGTGGGAAGGACCGTATATAGCGCGCGACGCTTGGGTGCCGTCCGGTAAGCGGTTTGAACTCAGGAATGTAATTCGGGTTCGGCAGGAAACGGACATCGAAGACAAGATCACTGTCGGGAGGCACGCCATGCCGGAATCCGAAGCTGTTGACATAAACGATGATTTTATTCTCATCCTGCTGATCCTGAAACTTCGCCGAAATCACTCGCCGCAGTTCGTGCACGTTCAGCTTGGACGTATCGATATAGAGGTCCGCTAGAGTGGCGATGGGCGCGAGTTGGACCCGCTCATCCTGCAAGCTACTGAGCACGGTCGCTTCCGCGCCAAGCGGATGAGGACGGCGGGTCTCGCTGAAGCGGCGGCGCAAGACCTCGTCGTTTGCGTCCAGGAACAGCAGTTCCGAACTGACATGTTTCTTCAGATCCCGATACATGTCGGGAAACTGCGAGAGGGCCTCGCCTTCCCGAATATCTATCGCCAAAGCGGCGCGCTTGCTACGTTTGGAGTCGCGGGTGAGGTCGGCGAATTTAGGGACAAGCGCAATCGGGAGGTTATCGACCGCATAGAAGCCCAAGTCTTCAAAAGCTTTCAGGGCCGTCTGCTTCCCGGCCCCGCTCATACCCGTGATAATAACCAGATCGGCGGGTTTCCGCGACTCCGAAGGAATAATCTGTACAGCGCTTTCTACATTGATCGCAGACTTGGCCTTGGCCTTACGCATAGAAGTAGTAGCGGAACGCCGTCTACGATTCGATCAAATCGAAGTTCCCGTCCGTGCGGCGAACCAGAACCGAGAGGCAGTTCTTAGTCGAATCGCGGTACACAACGTAGTCCGACTCCTTCTCAATTTCGATCATGGCTTCGTCAACCGTCATCGGCTTACGGCCGTCCTCGTAATTGACGCGATAGATTTTGGGCTTCTTCCCCGCGCTTCCATTCGCGTGAGCTTTGACCGGAACGGCTTCCGCCGCCGCAGTCTCGGTTTCCGGAAGGGTTTCGCCCCAGTTCTCCTTGGAAGAGCGAACAGCGTTCGCGTCCCGGTGCGTATCGCGCCAGCGGTCGCGAAGCTTCACCACCTGCGTCTCGATCTTCTCAATCGCGTGACAGAGCGCGGTATCCAGTTCCGCATCGAGTCCTTCTCCGATCAGCATGTGATCGTAGAACTTGACCTCGATGGACACCTTATGCAGATGCCGCTCCAGGTGATGCGCCACGCGCGCCTCACGCTCTCCGCGCTGCTCAATAAACTTACTGAGTTTGGACAGCTTGGCGACAACCTTCTCCTCCAGCTCTGGAGTGAACTCTTTGGTTTTGCCGGAATAGATGAGCTTCATCGGTCCCTCTCTCGGCCGGCCCTCGAAAACATCTGTGACCGGCGGAGTAAAAATGCGTCTGGGCGAACTCGGCCTAGACGCGAACTCTTCTTTGGTGCGTAGAAGGAATTTTCATGTCTTCCCGATACTTGGCAACCGTGCGCCGGGTGACATCTATTCCCTCCGACTGTAGGCGAGCTGTTATTTGTTCATCTGTAAGTGGATGCTCGGCGTTCTCGTCTTCGATCATCTTTTTGACACGCCGTTTGACGATCAGCAGGGGCGTAACGCTCCCCGAAGTGCCCTGTACCGCTTCCGAAAAGAAGTACCGCAGTTCAAAGACGCCCTGTGGCGTATGCGTGTACTTGTTGGCTACCGCCCGGCTCACGGTTGAGGGGTGAACACCGATCTCTTCCGCAACCTCTTTGATCATCATTGGTTTCAACTGGTCGATACCAAATTCCAAAAAATCGGGCTGGCGGCGAATGATCGAGTGACACACGCGCAGAATGGTTTGCTTCCGCTGTTCGATGTTCTTGATGAGCTGCAAAGCCGAAGCATAGCGCTCCTTGACGTAGTTGCGGACGTCCTTGTTAGGTTCCTGCTCGCGATCGATCATCCGCTTGTATTCGCCGTTCAGACGGAGCTGCGGAACGTCGTCCTCATTTAGTGTGATGACGAAATCGTCGCCATCCTTCGTGATGTAGACATCGGGTTCGACCTGCCGCGCACCAGCTCCGGAATACCGTAGTCCGGGGGCTGGATCCAGATGACGAATTACATGCACGGCGATTTGGATGTGCTCGACCGGACGGCCCAGCACCTTCGCGAGCAGGCTCATCTGGCGGGTTTCGAGGAGCTTCAGTTGATCGTGAACGATCTGCCAGGCCACACCACCACGCGATCCTCTTGCCTCAAGCTGCAGCAGCAAGCATTCCCGTAGCGTTGTCGCGCCCACGCCAGTTGGATCGAGCGACTGAACCGCTTTCAGACCGGCTTGAGCATCCTCCAGCGTGAACCCCTCGGATATCGCGATCTCTTCGAGCGGAGTCGTCAAATACCCGCTCTCTTCGAGATTGCCGATAATGCTGTTCGCCGCTTGACGGGCGCGCTCCGGCACGACCATCACGCTCAACTGTGTTTCCAGATGGTCCGTCAGCGTAACCGGCGAGGACAAGAACGTCTCGAAGGAAGGCTTCTCGACAGATTCGCCCGCCGGGCTCTTAAATCCGGGGTCGAGGTACTCATCGAAGAAGCTGCCAAAGTCGATCTCATCGAAGGGATCGCTCTCGGTCTTGAGAGGCTCTTCCGCCGGGGTAGCTGTTAAAGAAACCTCAGCACTCGGCCCGTCTGGCGAAAAGTCGTCCTGGGGGAAGGTATCGAAATTTTGGATATCCGGCCCATCCACTTTTTCGAGAATCGCCCGGTCGGCTGGTTCCGCGGGCCGCTCGCGTTCGAGCAGCGACTGTAGTTCGGCGGGAGTCAGTTCCTCAGCCGAGTCGGCGGCTTCTTCAAGGACGGGGTTCTCGGCAATCTCATTCACGATCATGTCTTTCAACTCCAAACGGTTGAGTTGAAGGACCGTGACCATCTGAACGAGGCCAGGCGTGAGTATCTGCTTTTGATGGACTCCGAGATGTAGTCTCTGCGAAAGCGAACTCATCGGCTTTCAGTTTAACACCGGGAATGAAGAGGGCCGCCGTTCAATGAGGTAGGATTTTGCCGAGAAATCACTCAGCATAACCGGCTTAAAAAGCCGCTCCACTGAGAATGCCGGGAGTGGCCGGAAGGTCCGGGATGGCTTCTCTCGGTGCGGCTGAGACGACAGTTTGCCTGGTGTTTTGCGATTCCAGGCACTCGGCGCGTGCTTTTGCGATTCGAACCCGAATGTGATGAGTCTCCTCCCGGTGGAGTTCTTCCGCTTGTTTCTGTTGTTGCGATTCGAACCCACGCGCCTCCTTTTCCTTTGACGCTCTGAGCTTTAGCAGCTGATCAAGGTTTTTGTGGAACGCGCGCTGATGGGTGGGCTGGTAGCGGATGTAGAGCGCAAGGTTTTTTTGCTGGGCTTCGGATTCGCAGGCTGGTTCGTCGATATCGAAGCACATGTTCTGTAAGAGCAGGGCGCGTTGGCTGAGCCAGTGGTGCTGGGCCATGTCTTGGACCAGGATCTGCTCAGTGGGCGTGGCGGGTTGGTGCTCGTTGCGGAGATCGCTCAGAAGTTGATCGAAGGCGGCGCGGTCCTCCCAGGCGAGAACGGTGAAACGGGCGCCGGTGAGCCCGAATTTTGTGTTGTTAAGGCAGGAGGCGGCTTTGCCCTCAAGGGTCGTGGCGCCTGTGGAGTGTTGTGCGTTGGCGCGATTTATGGCGAGGCGGCGCTCTGTAATGCGCGATTTGGTAACGGTCTTCGCTGCGTCCAATGCGGCCCCCATGCGGGTGGCGAAGGAATCCGCGGGTGCGGTCTTAGGCCGATCTGCGGGGTTCATGGACGCGAGGTCGCGCTCAGTTGTTTGAGCTTGTTTCAGGGCTTTGCGCTCGGCGGTGCGGCGGATGGTGCGAGGGTTCATACGGCACCGTTATCGCGCGCGGGGTGTTCGGGCTTTGAATTTTTTTGGGGTAAGTGATTAAGAACGCGGAATTTATAGGTGAGGGGTTTTTGTGAATGCGTTTGGGGGGATGACGTTTCCGGACCACGCTACGGATCTCGGTCTTGATGGCGAGGTCAGTGCGAACTGGCGGGACATTGCTGCTTTGCGCGTTGCGCCCCTGCCGGTTCAGACTTGTCCTCATCCAGCGGCGTTGGTTGGCAGCATGTAGGCAATCAATTGACTTGCAATATATCGTCACGGGTTTTGGGTACGGCCCACGAATGAACATAGTCGATTATTCGCGCATATGGATGGGCGGAGCCAAGGGGGGTTCGGGACTGTCAGGGTCGAGCACTTCTCCGACTAGCGTGTTAGACGTCAACTTGACAGCAAGCGGAGTGACGCGAGCGGCCGCGCGACACTTCGAAACTCCCCGAACGCGCTAACTGGAGCGAATCGTTGATACTAGGCTCGTAGGGCAGTCCGCGATAGCAGTCGTTTATTTGCGCTGGCGGGCCTGTTTTGTTCCCTATTGATCCAGTTAGTGCAAACATAGATCCCGAACAGGCAACTTTGCATTGCGGGAGGGGGCAGATACATGGCGTGGATGCCGGATGGCGACGGGTTGAAACTCACAGGCGACTGCCACTACGACGCCACAGAGATCAAGCGCTTGATTGAACAACTCCGTCAGGCGAGAAATCAACCGGAGACCATCTGCAGATTGTTAACAGAACTCTTGGAGACTGGGAAGACATCGAAAGAACTAGTTTGGCGTCTGTCAAAGTGGTGCGATTGGGACGATCCCTCCGAACGCGTGGCCCGGACGATTGCGGGTCAACTGTTCGATTCCATCATTTGCCGGCGCCTGCGCGACCAACGGGACAAACCCATACCTGATCGTGTTACAGCGGAGGCTGACTACAAGTTGTGGTTGGACAGAGTCGTACAGGCAGGTACATATATTCAGCCGGCCGCCGTTTTTCCGGACGAGGTCGATGATCCTGGCCCTTACTTGGAAGGGCAGGTTCGTCGTGTGTCGGTCACTTCATACGAGCGGAATCCCGACGCACGTGCAAGATGCCTGGCGCACTATGGTACGGCATGCGTAATCTGTGGTTTTGATTTTGGAAACGCTTACGACGGTATTGGTACAGGATATATTCAGGTTCACCATCTAAATCCCTTGGCCGCCGAGCCAGGCCAGCATGAGGTCGACCCGATTGTGGACCTGCGACCCGTCTGTCCGAATTGCCATGTAGTTATTCATATTTATCGTCAACCGTTCACGATCAACGAGGTGAAGGCGATGGTAAGCAGAGCGCGCGAAAAACAACAGGCGAGGTGTCGATAAGCGAACGACTCCAACGCGCATCGGAGTAACCGAGAAGTGAACCTTCTCTCTCCTGGAGTCGCTATGCGAACCCCCCCTCTGTCCGGCAGCCGAACCAGAAGTCCGCTTTGGGAAGTAGCGCTGCCGGTCCTGCGAACGGGATCCAGCAAGAGCATCCAAGTTGACGACTTTTCGGCAACTCGCAGATGTGATTTTCAGATCCTTGCGCCCTCCGGGGCAGATTGAACCCTAGCGCGTTTGCCGTCAAAGTGGCGGATCATCGCTAAATCCATGGCGACAAGGCACTATCTACAGTCAGCACGTGTGTGAGAATGGAAGTTTTCGATGCTTGATGCCACTGCGGAACGGCTTGAGTCCGCCCATTTCAATCTACGCGAGGAAATCAAGCGGTTCTGGGCCGTGATCGACGCGAAAACAGCGCGTCCGGAGACAATCTTTCATTACACATCGGCTGACGCGCTCCACAGTATAGTTGGCAAGAAACAGCTTTGGGCGACGGAGGCGCTGTGCATGAATGATCCAACCGAAGGGATCCATGCGGGACGCCTGATAGCCGAGAGACTCAGGCATCGCACCTCAGAGGTGCCAGCACACCTGCTTCGGCTCTTTTCTGACGAAGAGCTCTCCGAAGTGCTGAACAACCAAGTATTCCTGGTTAGCTTCTGCGATGCAGCGGATTTGCTCAGTCAGTGGAGGGCTTACGGACTAGATGGTCGCGGATATGCAATAGGATTCCATACGCAGGCTCTGTTGGACAGTGCCAGTCACGGTGGACGTCTCGTGCCGGTAAGTTACAATCATGCCGAGCTTGAAGGACTCCTCACGTCAATCATAGATTTCGCCGTGGACGAGATCACACGCATCAAGTTCAACAAAGAGGAATTCGACACGTACTGGAGATTCGTCGGAAACTATCTTCTTCAATCTGTCATCCGCTTCAAGAACCCGGCGTATCAAGAAGAGCGGGAATGGAGGCTTATTTATTATCCGTCTGCCGGGATCGCGTTTCGCACGTCCGGTGGTCGGATCGTGCCCTACATCAAGGTCCCGTTCGGGTCGGGCGCGATCAAATGTATCAGGCTCGGACCGAAGTGTAGCAGCAGAGATCGCCGTGTGCTCGCCAATTACCTAAGAGCGGTTTGTGGATCCGGCTTGCCAGCCATTGAGAATTCCGTTGTACCGATGGCGTGAATGAATTGTGAGCGCGGGCTGGCGTTTGTCTTTGTCGCGTTCAGTGCGCATTATAGTGGTAGCGGTTGCAGAACGGGGGAGTTCCCTTTTTTGCCTTCATAATTCCGTAGGGCACCATAAGAGCCCGTGACGCGCACGTCGCATGTGGCGCGTTTAGCAGCGAAATAGACGGCCCATCTTGTGTATTTTCCGGGGTTTTAGCGTCTTCCGGCGAAGGGGCCGCCGATGAGAATGCTTCGCTCTGCGTGTAGTTTTGTGTATTTGTGGAGAGTTGCCCACCGATCAGGAATGTGATCACTGAACGCTTGAATCGGTTGGTGCGCGGCCTCAAAATCACCCCAGATCAGATCCACGACGCCAGTCGCGATCGATCCGGCCGCATACACGCCAGAGGTCAAGCCCATGTGGTTTACCGAGTGCCTTAACATTGGATTGCAAGCCCAAAATGCCGCGAAAACATGGACGTTATCGTACCTGGGCAGAGCGTGAAGTGCCAGAGTCATCTTCGATTTGTTGGCCCCATCAGGGCTGTGTGCCAATCGGGTCACAACGTACTTTCCGAATCGCCCGTAAGAACTAAGCCGCTAGCGCGGCGGACGCAGTTGCGTGGTGGTTTGAGGGAGAGATAGCGGTACTGTCGGTGGTCACAGAAAGGAGATTCTGTGACCCCACTACGCCAACGGATGCTGGACGAGCTCCAGCGCCGGAACTACACACCAGACACGATTCGCGGCTACATTCACGCCATCCGGGAGTTCGCCGAGTACTTCGGCAAGTCTCCCGAACTGATGGGCGCCGACGAAGTACGCGAGTTTCAACTGTACATGATCCGAGAGAAGAAGCTGGCACTCGGCACGGTTGCGCTGCGCATGGGCGCACTGCGGTTCCTTTACAGAAAAACTTTGCGCCGGCGTGATATCGATATCGAGGACCTGCCCCTAGTAAGAGCGCCCAAAAAGTTGCCAGTTGTCTTGAGCCAAGAGGAGGTCGTCCGGCTCATCGAAGCTGCTCTGAACCTTC
>JALYVD010000357.1 GCA_030853405.1 Acidobacteriota bacterium
ACGTCCTGGTAGTAGACGATGAGGAATCGCAGCGTAATCCTCTCGCCGCAATGATCTCCAATTGGGGCTTTAACGTTGAAACTGCGGCAGACGGCCAGGAAGCCCTGGACAAACTGAGCACTTTCTCCGCCAACGTCATTGTCACCGATCTGATGATGCCGCGGATGGATGGTTTCGAGTTGATGAAGCGGCTCGGGGCTGACGGCAACATGCCCCCGGCCATCGTCCTTACCGCATTCGGCAATATCGAGACCGCAATCCAGACGATTCATGAACTCGGCGCTTTCTGGTTCGTTGAGAAACCCATTCAGCCGGCCCCTCTCCGGGTATTACTGGAACGCGCAGCCTCCCAGAGCCGTTTAACCGAAGAAACCGAAAGGCTGCAGCGCCAACTTTCCCACATGGGCGTGCTGGTCGATATGGTCGGCACCTCGAAGCAGATGCAGCAGGTCTTTGACATCATCCGCCAGGTCGCACCCAGCAAAGCCGCCGTCCTGGTGGTGGGTGAAAGCGGAACTGGCAAGGAACTGGTTGCCCGCGCCGTCCACCAGTTGAGTCCCCGCCGGGGCGGTCCATTTGTTGCGATCAACTGTGCCGCAATGCCCGAGACTCTCATGGAAAGCGAGCTATTCGGACACGAGAAGGGCGCTTTCACGGGAGCTTTAGAGCGCCGTGCCGGCTGTTTTGAGCTCTCGCAACACGGTACCTTGCTGCTGGACGAACTGGCCGAAATGCCTTCGGGTACTCAGGCTAAACTGTTGCGTGTTTTGGAGGACTCGCGCGTCCGCCGCCTTGGAGGCAAGGGCGAAATCTCCGTTGACGTGCGCATTATCGCGGCCACCAATCGCATTCTCGACGAAGCATTAAAAAAGGGCGATTTACGCGAAGACCTTTTCTACCGCCTCAATGTGTTCCAGATCGCGCTGCCCTCCCTGCGGCAGCGCCTGGAAGATCTTCCCGTGCTATGCGACACGCTCACCGTCAATCTGAATCGCAAGCACGCCTGTAACGTCTCCTCCGTCAGCCCTGAAGTGATGGATGCTTTCAAGAAGCATTCTTGGCCCGGCAATGTTCGCGAACTACGCAACGTTCTGGAGCGTGCCGTCATTATGGCTGGGCAGGGTGAGATTCAGATGGCGCATCTGCCCTACGACTTCGGCGTCTCAATTGGCTCCCGTCCTCCCGCCCAGGTCTTCGAGCCCGAAAGTGTACGCCTTCCAGTCGGCACCACCGTCGGTGACGCGGAACGAGCCCTCATTCAATTAACACTGCTGCATACCAAAAACAACAAAACACGCGCTGCCGAAATCTTGGGCATCAGCTTGAAAACTCTGTTCAATAAGCTGAAAGAATACGGCTCGACCGAGCCTTCGGACGCATAGTAGGGAAATCCACAATCCGCTCACTGAGACGTATAATGCCTCCAGGCTCTAACGAACTACGTTCAGCCAGTCTGGTCAGCGATGAAGGTGATTCATGCAAGTACTCGATCCCATTTCAGCGATTTTGAAACAGAAGGGAGAACAGATCTGGTCAATCGCCCCGAACGCCACAGTTTACGACGCACTCGCCGTGATGGCAGATAAAGAGATCGGATCTCTTCTTGTAACGGACGGTAACAAGCTCGTGGGCATGCTCTCGGAACGCGACTATGCTCGAAAGATCATCCTCAGGGGGCGTTCCTCGAAGGAGACGCGGGTAAATGAAATCATGATTTCCGCTCCTATCACGATTGCCCCCAATTGCTCTGTTGATGAGGCGATGCGGATTATGACGGAAAACCGTATACGGCATCTGCCTGTGATTGTCGGTAATGACGCGGCTTTGGGGATCGTCTCGATCGGCGATCTCGTGAAATGGATCATCACGTCGCACCAGGAGACCATCGAGCAACTGCAAACCTACATCGCGGGAAATTCCTGAACCATAACTCGTTTTGTGCTTAGTCTCGGCGGACGCCCAGTCCCGGCTTCAGCGTTCTTCGGCATGTTACGCTGAGGATTCTCGCGCCCCATGACCGCCTCCGAACTCAAGAAAACACCGCTCTTCCAGGCGCATTCCACGTTGAAGGCGAAGATGGTCGATTTTGGCGGCTGGAACATGCCCGTCCAATACTCCGGCATTCTCGAAGAACACAATGCGGTGCGAAACGCCGCCGGTCTCTTCGATGTCAGCCACATGGGCGAGATTGAGATTCACGGGCCTCAAGCGCAGCAACTGGTCGATCATGTCTCGACAAACATCGCGGCAAAGCTGAAAACCGGCCAGGCGCACTACTCGGCTTTGCTTTATGAACATGGCGGCTTTGTCGATGACATCCTGGTCCATAAAGTTGCCGATACGCACTTCTTCTTATGCGTCAATGCCTCAAACCAGGAGAAAGACTTCGAACACATTCAGTCGCTGAACCGTTTCGATGCCGAAGTAGAATTCGCCAGCGATCGCTACGCGCAGATCGCGATTCAGGGACCCAAAGCTCTGGCGACGCTACAGAAGCTCACCGACACCAACTTGAGCCAGATCAAATATTATTGGTTTCTTGACGGCACGGCTAGCGGAGTTCCAGCTCGTATTGCCAGAACAGGCTACACAGGTGAAGATGGGTTTGAAGTCTACGTCTCCCCCGAAAACGCTTTCCGTCTCTGGAATGAGCTGCTAAGCGCGGGTGACCAGTTCGGCATAAGACCTTGCGGTCTCGGCGCGCGAAATACCTTGCGGCTGGAAGCCAAGATGGCGCTCTACGGACACGAGATCACCGCATCCACAAATCCGTTCGAAGCCGATCTCGCCTGGATCGTTAAAATGGATAAAGGCGATTTCGTCGGAAAACTGGCTTTAGAAAAAGCGCTCGAAACAAGAATCACGCGAAAGCTTGTGGGTTTCGAAATGAAGGAGCGCGGCATCGCGCGCGACGGTTATGAAGTCTTACTCAACAACGAACCTGCCGGTTGGGTGACAAGCGGTGGTCCTTCACCGACTCTGGGGAAGAACATAGGCCTGTGCTATCTACCGATCGAGCAAGCCGTTCCAGGAGTTCCGATGCAGGTGCAGATCCGCAATACTCCCGTTGATGCATTAACGGTGCCGACGCCTTTTTATAAGAAAGCAAAAGCATGAGCTATCCAGAAACTTACAAGTACACGAAAGAGCACGAGTGGGTGAACGCGCAGGGTGGAACCGGCACGGTTGGCATCACCGATCACGCGCAGCATGAGCTAGGCGATATCGTGTTTGTGGACTTGCCCAAGATTGGAAAACACGTCAAAAAGGGCGACAATCTGGGCTCTGTCGAGTCCGTCAAAGCCGTGTCGGATATCTATTCGCCTGTCTCAGGTGAAGTCGTCGAAGTAAACGAGCTATTATCCAAGTCCCCCGAAAAGCTGAACGAAGACCCGCACGGCGAAGCATGGCTCGCCAAGCTGAAACTTTCCGCTCCCAGCGAAATTGATGAACTTATGCCCGCCGCCGACTATCAAAAGTACATAGGCGATGAATAGAGTTCGGCTGCCATTCTGAAGCTGGAAATCTAGTTGCGCTATTTACCGAAATCAGACTCCGAGCGGCATGAAATGCTGGCCGCCATCGGTCTTCAGTCCGAAGAAGACCTCATCTCCTATCTTCCAGCGGATGTTCGCTTGGATAGACCTCTCGCCATCGCCGACGGAAAAAGCGAATACGAAATCGT
>JALYVD010000360.1 GCA_030853405.1 Acidobacteriota bacterium
GCCTTGAAGCCATGACGGTTTGTGCGATGCCGGTATTCAATCGAATGCCCCGCTGCTGAATATTCGTTGCAGAGCCGCTCCGTGTAGGGGTGCGTCTCATCGGTCGAATCGTCCAAAACTTGGATCTGTAGGAGTTCGCGCGGGTAATTGATCTTCGTTACTTCTTCAAGCAGACGCTCCACCACGAAACGCTCATTGTAGAGAGGAAGCTGAATCGTAACTCTCGGAAGCTGCTCGTAGTTCTTAGCCGAGGTTGTTGGAAGATTCTTGCGGTATTTTCTGTAGCGCCGAATCGTCTCGTAACGGTGCACCCCGTAAATCGAAAGGATGAACAGCACTGTGAAGTACGGGATCAACATGGCCCAATCGAAGGCCGTGAGTTTGTAGATACCGGCGAAGTTGTCGTCGTGTAGGCCGTTAATGAGTTGGGAGACGAGCGCCGGCTGTGCAGACAGAAGCGCAAAGAAAGGACTCAAAATGGGCATACGGTCAGACGTAGAACAGACCGGGCTCACTGCCCAGGATGTCTGTATCTATATGATTTAGTGTACCGTTTTTTGCAACATCGGAAAACCGGTCTAACATTAGCCTTTGTTAATGGCTAATATGCTCTTTCAGCCTCCCACGTCCTCCTCGGCTTTCATTAGATCCTTTGCTTGCACGAAGATGTCCCGGAGCATCGCGGCCGTGAGCCGTTTCGTCGAGGTGTTTTGCTGGCTCGGGTGAAAGGAAGCGACCACAACCGGACCTGCCGAGTGCGTTTTAAAGCTTGCGCCGTGGCTAAATGGAAAAGCCGCCCGCGACTTGATCTTTCCGGAATCCTGCAGAATCGAAAGATAAGCGTCAAGGCCGATGCGGCCGAGCACCACGACAACCTGAACTCGTTTCAGCTGCTCAATTTCAGCGATAAGGTAGGGACGGCAGGCGAGAATTTCCTCCCGTTCAGGCTTATTATCCGGAGGAACGCAATGAACGGGCGACGTAATGTAGGCATCCGTGAGGACCAAGCCGTCCTCCCTGGAACTGCTTACTGGCTGATTCGCGAACCCGGTCTCGTGTAGGGCTCGATAGAGAAATTCGCCGGAACGGTCTCCGGTAAACATTCGGCCCGTCCGGTTCGCACCATGAGCACCGGGAGCCAAACCGATAATGAGCAAGCGTGCGAGCGGGTCACCGAAACCTGGAACGGGTTTGCTCCAATACTGCTGCCCCCGATAGGCTCGCCGCTGAATGCGGCCAATTTCCTCACGGTGCGCCACCAACCTTGGGCAGCGGCAACACCGGATGATTTCTTCGTTTAAAACGCGGAGGATACCGGCCGGTTCTTCCAAAAGATCCCAGCCACAATTATAATCCGCTAACCAGCCTCACAGGTACTTCGGCTGTATGCATTTCCCTGAATCCACTCCGGCTGGGATTCTTGCGATACTTTTCAATCGATTCGGCCAAAGCATTAAGGGATGCCGACGTGCCGTCCTCTTCGCAAGTCTTGAACGCGGGCAGCACGTCCTCAAAGATGCCGATGAGTTCCGGATCGCGCCATCCTTTGGCGGCCTCGTCCCGCATGATCTGGAGCGCTTCATCGGAAGTGAAGGCGCGCTTATAAGGGCGCACGGCAGTCAGCGCATCATATATATCCGCCATCTGAAGAATGCGCGCGAGTAACGGGATCTGCGGCCCTCTTAAATTGTCCGGATAACCAGAACCGTCCCAGCGCTCATGGTGGTGACGAATGATCGGAAGCACCGGCGCGAGCGAACGCACCTCGCTACAGATTCTCTCGCCTTTTTCGGCGTGGGTTTTCATCACAGCCCATTCCTCTGGCGTGAGCGGGCCCGGTTTCATTAATACGTTATCTGGGATCGCGACCTTTCCCACATCGTGCAGGTACCCGCCGCGCTGTAACGCCAGGATGTCGCTCGACGGAAGCCCCAGGCGTACGCCCATTGCGGCGGCCATAAGCGCCAGCCTTTCGCAATGCTGTCCCAGAGCTGGATCTCTTTCCTCCACCGAGCGGGCCAGCGTGAAGACGACGGTTTCCGTTTCGTCGAGCGAATCCACCATGGCTTTGCGCCGCAGAAGCGATTGAACGCGCGCGCGCAGAACCCTTGGGCGAAGCGGTCCAACAAGGAATTCATCCGCGCCTGCCTCTATCGCGAGTACCTCGTTGTCCGCGTCATCTTCTCGAGTCGATACTAGGATAGGAACTCGTTCCGTATCTGTAGTAGCCCTCACGCGGCGGCAAAAATCGATCGCTCCCGATCCCGGTACAAAAAGATCGATAAGAACTGTATCTACTCGGCGTTGCCCCAATTCCTCCATTGCCTCCGACGTGCTCCTTGCCTCGATCACGTTAAGGCCCAACTCGTGCAACGCGGAGATTATGGAGTGACGCCTGGACAACGACCCATCGACAATAAGAATTGTGCTCTTACCGGTGGACGGCTGAACGCCCGTTGTATCGGACCGCAAGAGTCTGAGTCCCGCTCCATTCGAAGCGCCGTTATTAAAATCGATGTCGCCGATTGACATTTGAGAATACACGCTCTGACCTTCTATCGACTTAAGTGCCCGCTAGCTTTAAGGAATCTAGGAAAAGATCGCGTCGATTGAGAGATTTAGTACTAATCCGGGGTGTGGTTTGCCTCGGACATTTCTTAGAGATAGAAGTTCACTGGATAAAGATTGTGCCGCTTCTGGTTACAATTGAGTTCGGAAGGCCGCTGACTGATTGATGTTTCGCAGAAATTCATATAGGCCGGTCGAGGTCTTGATCATTGAGGACAACCCAGGCGACGTTCGCCTGCTCGAAGAAGCCTTTGCGGAGATCGAAACCGACATCCACATTAAAGTGGCCAAAGACGGAGCTGAAGGATTAAAGATGGTGCTCGACGCGGTAGGTCCGCAACCTCGCTGGTATCCGGATCTCATTTTGTTGGATCTGAACCTTCCCAAGATCAACGGGCACGACGTTCTCGCTCGTCTGAAGTCAAATCCTCAGACAATGTGTATACCGGTCATCGTTCTGACGTCTTCGCGGGCCGAAGCAGACGTTCGGCGCGCATACGAGTCACATGCGAATGCCTATCTGAAAAAACCCTCCACCTTGGACGGTATTTTAAGCGCAGCCCGGGATATCTCTAATTTCTGGATGAAGGCAGTAACCCTGCCGAGTTAAACAAAGGCACCCTGCCGAGTTGACAATGGATTTGTGACAAAGCTGTAACGGTTTTGCCGTGAACCTCACGGCGTTTTCGTGTTTTAATTGAGTCTTAGGACACGCCCGCCGACAGGGGCGCGCCCGTCCAGCAACCCTTCCAGGAGTTTCGATGAATACTAAAGTAGCCGTTACGGCGCAAGTGCGCGAACCCGCTGATCGCTGGACGATCACAGACGCCGCGGAGACATACGATGTAGCGAGTTGGGGTAAGGGCTACTTTTCAGTAGGCGAAAACGGCAATCTATTTGTCCATCCAACAAAGGAATTGGATCGCCGGATCGATCTGAAGCAACTGGTGGACACGCTGGGATGGCGGGGCATCGCGCTTCCGATATTGATTCGTTTCGCCGACATTTTAAAGCACCGGCTGGGTGACATGTTTCAGGCCTTCGACAGCTCGATCCGCGAGCATGGCTATCAGGGTGGATACTGCTGCGTTTATCCGATCAAAGTAAATCAACAGCGCCAGGTCGTCGAAGAAGTTTTCAAGTTTGGGCGTGCTTACCGGTTTGGACTGGAGGCGGGATCGAAGCCGGAGCTTCTGGCTGTCCTCGCAATTGCCGACAACGAAACTCCGATTATCTGCAACGGCTTCAAGGACGACGAATATATCGAGATGGTGATGCTTGCCAAGAAAATCGGCAGGCGCATTATTCCGGTCGTTGAGAAATATACGGAACTGGAGTTGATCGTTAAGCACGCGGAAGCTGTTGGCGTAAAACCCGTTATTGGCATTCGCCTGAAACTGGCGAGCCGCGGTTCCGGCCGTTGGAAGTCTTCGGGCGGCTATCGTTCCAAATTTGGCCTGACCGTAAGCGAGGCGATCCAAGCCGTCGAGTATCTGAAGGCTCGCGGCATGGAGGACTGTCTGCAACTCCTCCATTTCCACCTGGGCAGCCAGATCACCAACATTCGTCAGATCAAGGCGGCCGTGATCGAAGGTGCGCGCATTTATGTGGAATTGAAGAAGATGGGCACGGGTCTTCAGTTCATGGATGTCGGCGGCGGTCTGGGTATCGATTACGACGGCTCGCAAACCGATTTCGAATCGAGTGTGAATTACACCCTCGAAGAATATGCGCGCGATGTCGTCTATCACATCCAGAGTATTTGCGATGAGGCCGAAGTAGCGCACCCGACCATCATTACCGAGAGCGGAAGGGCGGTCGCGGCCTATCACAGCGTGCTTGTTTTCAATGTTCTCGGCGTCAGCGGATTTGGCGAAAATGAACTCCCAACGGCGGTGCCGGAGGACTCCGAGCAATGTCTAATCGATCTATTTGAGACTCACAAATCGATCAACAAAAAGAATTTGCTCGAGACCTATCACGATGCGCAGCAGGCGCTCGATTCGGCTCTGAATTTATTCAATCTTGGTTATCTGACCCTTGAACAGCGCAGCTTTGCGGAAAATTTTTATTGGGCGATCTGCCGAAGGATACTGAACCTGGCTAAGGAACTCGACTATTTCCCCGAGGATTTAGAGGGCCTGGACGGCATGTTGTCGGATACCTATTTCTGCAATTTCTCGTTGTTTCAAAGCATGCCCGATAGCTGGGCCGTAAAGCAACTCTTTCCGATCATGCCGATTCACCGCCTTGACGAACCGCCGACGAGACAAGCTGTTCTTGGCGACATCTCTTGCGATTCGGACGGCAAGGTGGACCAGTTTATCGATCGCCGCGATGTGAAGAAGACCCTTCCCCTTCATCCGTTCAATCATGGTTCAACCTATATTTTAGGAGCTTTTCTGTTAGGCGCGTATCAGGAAATTCTTGGCGACCTTCATAACCTGTTCGGCGATACGAACGCTGTTCATGTCAGCCTGGACGAGCATGGTGAAGTGATTCTCGACACCGTGGTGCAAGGCGACACCGTTCGCGAAGTTTTGAATTACGTGCAGTATAGTTCTCAGGAATTGATTCACCAGTTCCGGCGGGACGTCGAATTGGCCGTTCGTGAACAGCGCATCGGATATGAAGAGTCGGGCCGGTTGCTGAAGTTCTACGAAGAAGGCTTGCAGGGCTATACGTATCTGGAGCAGTAAGTGCCGCACGCAAGCGGCCTCCGTGTCGTACTGGTTTCACCCCGCAATCCATTGAACATCGGCGCGGCGGCTCGCGCGATGAGCAACTTCGGGTTCACTCAACTCAGGCTTGTGAATCCGTACGATGTCGCGTTCAAAGAGGCACGCTCCGCTGTCCGCGCGCACTACATTCTGGAGCAGACGGCGGTGTTCGATTCGGTGGCGGGGGCGGTTGCGGATTGTGCGCTGGTCGTAGGCACAACCGCCGTCGGACACCGCGATCTTCACGTTCCCCTCTATCGGGTCGAAACTGCGGGCCGAATGATCCGCCAGCAGATCGCTTCCGCACCCGTGGCTCTGCTATTTGGTTGCGAGAAGTTTGGGCTCTCAAACGAAGACATGAGTCACTGCCAGTGGCTTTTTCGAATACCCACGCGCGAAGAGCATGGATCCATGAACCTCGGCCAGGCGGTGGCCATCTGCTTGTATGAATTGCGGCGGGATGAGGAAACGGTTCAAGCACTATATCCGCCGCTGGAACCGGCGCAAGCGGGCGACCTTGAGCGGATCACAGTCACGCTGCTGGATGTGCTGGCCCGTTCCGGCTACGTGAATGAACGAACGGCGCAATCGACGGAACTGAAGGTGCGGCGGTTGATCCGGCGGCTTGGGATTCCGGGATCTGACGCCGAGACCTGGCTCGGTATCCTCAGACAGATTCTCTGGAAGCTGAAAAGGGAAGAGCCGCCGCAATGAGCGCCGATTTGTTTTGGGTACGGCTCGGGATAGGAGCCGCACTGCTAGGGCTGCAAATTCGTGCGCAAGAGGTGGACCATTTAGCTCAAGCGAAGGCGTACGTCGAGCGCCGCATGCTGACCGAGGCCGAAACGGAGGCTCGCAAAGCTATCGCCACGCAAGCTGATCCGGCAACCGGCCATTATCTCCTTGGCTATATTTTGTTTTGCGAGACGAAGGCGCGCGAGTCGCTGGCCGAGTACACGGAAGGTGCAAAGCACCGGCGGCCCAATGCGGCGGATCTGCGGATTGTCGGTTCCGACTACGTGCTGCTGGGCGCTTATGCGGACGCCGACAAATGGTTTACCAAGGCGACCGGGTTCGATCCGGTTAATGTGCAGGGCTGGTACTATCTAGGCCGGACGAAATATAACGAGAATCGGTTTGAGGAGGCCATAAGCGCTTTTAACCGGTGCCTCGATCTCGCGCCCAAGCACGTCAAAGCGGAGGATAACATCGGCTTATCCCTGCAGGCGCTGGGACGTACGGACGAGGCGCTTGCGGCGTTTCGTACCGCGATCGCCTGGCAGTCCAACGCTCAGGTGAAAGATCCCTGGCCATATATCGACATGGGCAGCTTCCTGGTCGAGACGGACCGGGCTGAGCAGGCAGTTCCGTACCTGGAGCAGGCGATCAATCTCAGGCCGGATTTTCCGAGACCTCATCAACAATTAGGTAAGGCCTTCCTCTCTTTGCGGCAGTTGTCGAGAGCCCAGAGCGAATTGGAAACAGCGGTGAACCTGGCGCCCGGCAACGCCTCCGCTCACTACGTGCTAGGCCAGCTGTATCAGAAGCAGGGACAGGTGGAGAAAGCAAAGCGGGAGTTCGCCCGGTTTTCGCAGCTAAACGCCGGGCGCCCAGCGGAAGAGAATCGTGAATTCCATAGCCAGCCGTGAGGCCTTACCGGGCGTTTTCGCTGTTTTTGATGACTTCGCTGGCACGTTCGGCCGCGGCGTTGCGCGTTTTTCCCTCAAGTTCGGCAAAGGATTTCATTTCGGTTTTCGCCTCCTCGGCCCGTCCGGTAGCGCGATAGGCCTGGGCCAAAACGAAGTGCGTGGACGGCTCGGCTGGGTTCGACTTCTCCGCCGCCAGCAGTTCGGAAATCGCCTCGCCGTCACGATGCATTCTTACCAGTAGCTTGCCGCGGTCTGCGCGCGCTTCGGTCAAATTGGGGCAGGCGGCCAGCGCCTTATCCACATGCGAGAGAGCCTGTTCGAACTCGACGCTTTTTTGCAGCAGGATATCGCCCAGTTTCCACTCCACCATGCAGTTTTTAGGATCAATCAGCCTTTCCTGTTCGAACTGCGCGCTTGCGTTATCCCACTGCGAAAGACTCCAGTACAGATCGCCCAGTTTGAAATGGACGCCGGGCTGTTTGGGCGCGACCTCGACGGCCTTCTTGTATTCGACAATTGCGCCATCGTAATTCTTCATGCTTTCCATCAGTTCCGCCGAGATTTCGTGCGCCCAGACGGAGTCGGGGTCGATTTCATTGACTTTGCCAAGCGCCTGCTCCGAAAGCTGCATATAGACGCGCCCCAGCAAGTACCAGATTCGCTGGTTGCCGGGTTGGCGTTTCGCGAGTTGCCGAAGGTGCACCGCGGCCGTTTCGAATTCGCCCAGCTTGGTCAGATCGTTAACGAGCCGCAACTCGGCGTTATCATCGGATGGATTTGCTTTCAAGGCAGTCTCCAGATAGGGCCGGGCCTTTCGATACTCACCCATCTGAGAAAGCGAGAGCCCGACCAGAGCGGCGGCGGAACTCATACCTGGATCGATCTTGAGGCCGCGCTCAAGCACTTCGGCGGCATTCTGAAATTCTCCCTTTTTGAAGTAGAGCGCGCCGAGATTGTTGTAGGCCGGAGCGAGACGGGGATCGATCTTCAAGATTTCACGGTAGCGTTCAATCGCTGTGGCGAGGTCGCCACTGGCTTCGGCTGAACTGGCCTGGGCATGCAGAGAGTCTACGCGATCGCTTTGCGCCTGGAGCGGGCCCGGGGTCGCGAAAAGGATCGAAACTAAGAAAAGGATGGCCGAAATAAACGCCATTGTTACACTATAAAGCCTTGATCGGAAATCTACTTTGGGCGTTGCCGCTGGTTGTGCCGCTGTTGATCATTTTCAGCTTTGCTCCCCAGGCGGGCCAGCTACAGTTCACGGATGTCGCGGCGCAATCGGGACTGCGGGCTACACTCCACTGCGGAGGCCCGGAGAAACGCTGGATCCCCGAAGCGAATGGGAGCGGAGTTGCCTGGCTCGATTACGATAACGACGGTCTAATGGATGTTCTGATCGTTAACGGTGGCACGATGGACCAGCTCCGAGGGGCGCTACACGGTGCGAAGCTGGTTCCGCAGCCAAATAGCGTTTACCTGTTTCACAATCTCGGAAACGGCCATTTTGAAGATGTCACGGCAAAATCGGGGCTTGTCAATCCCTACTGGGGAACCGGCGCAAACGCGGCCGATTACAACGGCGATGGCCTTCCGGACATACTGATCACCAGCATCGGACGGGACTTGCTTTACAGAAACAATGGGAACGGTACCTTCACCGACGTGAGCGCGGCCGCCGGTCTGAGCAACGCGGTCGCCTGGCATACCGGCAGCGCGTTTGGCGATTTCGATGGAGATGGCAAACTCGATCTCTTCGTCACGGGCTATATCGATGTTCACGCCGTTTCCTGGAATGAGCCCGCGCCGGTGTGCGACTATTTCAGCCAGCACGTTTTCTGCGGACCGATTGGGCTGCCAGCGGCACGAAGCGTTCTCTACCATAACAATGGCGACGGCACCTTCAGCGATGTTTCGAAAACCAGCGGGATCTCAAATGCGCCGCCCGCGCACGGATTCAGCGCGGTCACGGGCGACTTCAATGGGGACGGCAAGCTGGACATTTTCGTCGCCAACGATTCCGATCCGAACTATTTGTTCCTTAATCAGGGCGACGGAACGTTCAAAGAGGAAGCGCTTGATCGCGGCGTGGCCTTCAACGCGGACGGAAGGACTCAGTCCAACATGGGCGTAGCTGTCGGCGAGTACGGTACGAGCGGACATCTCGACGTGCTCACCACAACCTTCAGCCGGGACTACTTCCCGCTATTCCGGCAGGGCAAAACGGGCACTTTCGAGGAGATGTCGTCGGCAAGCGGTCTGGCGGCCCTGACAGGCAACTATCTGGGCTGGGCTTGCGGCTTGATGGACTTCGACAATTCGGGCGCACGGGATTTCTGGACGGCAAACGGGCACGTATATCCAACGGACAAGGACTACTTCGAACCGGTCATAATCTTTCGAAGCACGGGAGCAAAGAGCGTCATCGCGTATTCGTTTCCGTCCAAGCCCTCCGCTTCGTACCGGGGCGGCGGCACCGGAGATTTCGATAATGACGGCAAGATGGATTTGCTCGTATTGCCGATTGCCGGCCCGCCGGTTCTCTTGAAAAACGAAACGGCAAATAGCAATAGTTGGATAGGATTGACGCTGCAAGGCGCGAAGTCCAATCGAGACGCAATCGGCGCGTCGGTTACTGTCGAGGCCTGCGGTCGCAAGCAGAGCGACAGCGTCAGGAACGGCGGAAGCTATCTTTCCCGCAACGATCCACGGTTGCACTTTGGGCTTGGCGCTTGCAAGAGCGTGGAACGGGTAAGCATTGTTTGGCCCGACGGAACAAAACAGCAGCTTGGGGCCATTGCGCTTAACAGATATAGCACCATACAAGAGCCGCAATAAAAAAGCCCGGAGCGCGAAAGGCTCCGGGCAGAAATACAGCTGGAAATTGAGTTTCAGAACAGGATGGTTATGTGCCCCTGGCCCTGTCGCCACGTATTTGCCTGGCTGTTGATTACCTTTCCGAAATTAGCATCGTTGAGGTTTGTATCCGGTCCACCGAAAACCACCCGGTTTAGTAGATTGTCATACTCCATCTCGAGCTTCAACTTCACGTGTTCGCCGAGTGGAAAATATTTCGCTAGCGCCACGTTTTCGTTGTAGTTGAATGGGGTTCGCATGCTCCCCACATAGCGGGGTTCGTTGCCGATGGCCCATTCTCCGGGGTTTTGGAAAGCGGCGGCGTTCAAAACAGGCAACCCTTTGTAGACGTTGGTATAGCTATATTGCAGCGGCTGTCCCGCCACCAGGTTCGGGCGGTTCCCCGCTCCGTTTCCGAGTGGATTACCCGCCACATTAACCTGTAGCGGAAAGCCGCTGCCATACGTTAAGAGCGGACTGATTTGCCAGCCGCCGAGGAGTACATTGGCGACTCCGCCCTTGTTCATGAACGTTCTGCCCTTACCAAAGGGGAGTTCGTAGGTGCCCGCGATGCTGATAACGTGTGTCTGATCGTTGTTATCAATCGACCATTCAGATTTTTGGTTGTCTTTGTTCAGCGAGTTTGAAGCGAAAGATGTGAATCCGGAGTTCGTATTCGACATCATCTTCGAAAGATTGTAGGAGACCAGGAAGCTCAGGCCGTTGGTATAACGCTTTTCAGCTTGAACCTGCAGAGCCTCGTAGAGCGCCGACCCCGTCATGTCGAAGTTGTTGAAAATACCCGCGTACTGCGGATAAGGCCGTAAAGCCTGAAGCACGGTGGCTGTTGGGAAATCAGCAGTGAATGTCGGGTAAGGAAGGGGAACACCCAAGCTGCGTCCCACCGTGTTGTATGGCTGGCCTAGATTGCTGCCGTATTGTGCCAGATATTGCGTCGGAAGTTGATTGATTGGATTCAGTTGCGAAGGCAAGTGGTTAGCACGGTTTCCGGTATAGTTGACGGTTAAGAATGTGCTGGCTGGCAATTCGCGCTGTATGCCGATGTTCCAGACGGCATCGTAAGGCGCGACTCCATCGTTGGCAACGTCGAAGGCATCAATGTTTGTGCCGTTGGCGATCGTGGGGCTGAACGGGGTGGCGCCGGGCAAAGGAAGAACAGTGTTATCCCATGAACCGAATCCCGGGTTAGTAGAACTGGTCGAATTCCGTTGAAAGGAACCGAGAAGCAAGTTGCCATAGTTGACGGCCACTTTGCTGATCCCGTATTCGTAAGCGCCTCCGTTCAGGAAGTTGACCGAGAATCCGCCCTGCAGCACCGTCTTGGAATTTAGCTGGTAAGAGAAACCGGCTCGCGGACTAAAATGATTCCAGTGGATGTCGGCCCGGTTTGCTCCCGCGCATCCGGTACAAGATCCAAATTTGTTCGCCGCGCCTAGACGGCCTCCGGCGCCGGGGTTCGGAACCTTAGAGTCGAAATAGACAATGCTATTGTTCGCTTCTTCGAACGGCACCATGATGTCCCAGCGCACGCCAATGTTGAACGTAAGCCGCGGATTCCATTTGATATCGTCCTGAATGTAACTGGAAACGTCGGTGTTATGAAGCCGCAGTTCCTGTGACCCAATCCGGTCCGCACTGTCTACCGACCCGAGCAGGAAACTGGCAAACGCGTTTCCGGTGCTTCCCAGATTACTTGGGTCCGCCGTCTCGTTATTACTGAAATTGAAGTTGCCCGCACATTGCTGGCATTCATTGTCATCCTGGTAGGTCCTGCGATACTCCCAACCGATGTTGAAGGTGTTCTTGCCGTGTACCCAGAGATAGTTGTTGTCGAAAACGACACCCAATTTTCGATTGATTGAATTCGTATTTGAAGTTCCGAAATTTCCGGAATTCAGCGGACCGCCAAAACTGATTCCTGAAACGATTGGCGCTCCCGGTGCCGCGCTTAAGGCGGGCTGGGCTCCGGTGCGAACGGGAATCTGGAAATTTAATTCTCCCAGCCAGCTTCCCCCGGCTGTCATCACCAGGCTGGGGCTGATAGTGTACGAGTAGTTCGCGATGAAACCGTCCCGAGATCCGGGAAATAGGTGTAGTTCGCAAGCGGGTTGGAGATTGGCAGATTGTTGCCTTCGCCATAGGACGTTTGTTTGTCGCGCCATTCAGCCCAGTGAATCGATTGCTTATCCGTGATGTTGTGGTCTATAGTGAATCCCCACGGATTCTGCCGGGTCGGAAGCGCTCCAATCAAATTCGCCGTGTTGTTTGCAAAACCCGACAAAGTGGGCGTTGGAATGAGCGGTAATATTGTTGAGGTGAGGGGACTGATGCAGGCTTTGGGGATCAGGTTGCCCCTAAATTGAGTGCCCGGAGTGTTCCCGCTGGCTGTGCAGCTTCCCGGTAGCCCACTGGCTGGATCAAAGATCGGGATTTGTTTGCCGTTGCTATCTGCCAGTCCGCTGAAGTCGCCAGCCACTTCGCCTGTGGTCGGCAGCGAGAAGAATCCCGTCTGCGTTTGATTCTGGCGATACCATTCCATGCTGAGGTGGAAAAATGTACGGTTCTTCCCGTTGTAAAGTTTGGGAATTATAACCGGGCCTCCGATAGTGAAACCGTAATTATTTTCATGGTCAATCGGAACAGTTGGATTGTAAGCGCCCCGCGCGTCGAAGAAGTTGTTCCGGATGATCTCGAAACCATCCCCGTGATATTGGTTCGTCCCGGAGGCGGTCTGGTAGGTGACCACTCCTTGAGCCAACCCGTACTGGGCGGAAAAGGATGAACGCAGAACGTTGAAAGAATTGACCAGTTCGAAAGGTGGGTTCCAGATAGTCTGGAAGCCTTGGGTCTCCGCCTGCGCCATAGCAATCCCGTTAAATACGACTTCATTCTGGAAATCGACGCCACCGTTAATCCGATGGCTGAACGAACTGCCCGTAACACCGGGCGCGAGAAAGATGAACGTGTCGATCTGTCGGCCGCGGCCACCCGAAATCAGATCCGGCAATTCCTGCACAACCTTGTTTTCGATGGTCGTATTAAGACTGGGCGTACTCGTGTCAAGCGCGATCGCGTTCTCGGCAACTGTCACCGTCTGCTGAGTATTGCCGGGCTGCAGGACGGCGTCTACTGTTGACGCTCTGCCGACGTCCACTCCGACGCCTTTATGCTCCGAAATCTGAAAACCCGCACTGTCAACTTTCACGGTGTAAGTGCCCGGTATCAGATCCGTGACGGTATAGCTTCCGGCCGAGCTGGTTTCAGTCGTTTTGGCTACCTGGGTAGCGTCATTCGTGACTATCACTTCCGCGTTGGCGACCACACCACCGCTCGAATCGGTGACCGTTCCATTGATACTGCTCAGGGTTTGGGCGCTCGACAACTGGACCAATCCCATAAATAGTAAACAAGCGGCAATCGCTGTCCCTAGCCAAGATGGCAATCCTCCGGGAGCATGCGCCCGGGCCGATACGTTCCTAATTTTCATTTGTGGGAACCCCTATAGTCCTAATCAACTACGTCGAGTGGAGTATATACCACTCCCATTTCCGAACAGTGAAAACGTACTATCGAGATCGACCCGGGACGCTTTTGCTACGCTTTCAACTTGCCGTTTGCCTTCACGCTGTGGCTTGCTTTATTTCCGGCACTAACTTCCGGGAAGGAATGCGCGGCGTGTCATCCGAAAGAAGTAAGCGGCTATCAAAAGTCGGCGATGGCTCACTCGCTCGCGATTGCTGGCGAACAGCCGGACGGAACGTTTGAACAGGCGAGTTCCGGTACTCGCTTTGAAAGTCGAGGCACGGCCACGGGTGTTTGGCAGAGTTTCGAACGGCACGGGGAATCTGGCAAGCTCAAGGTCGAGTACGCAATCGGTTCCGGGAGCCATGCGGTGGGATATCTGGCGGAAGTGGGTGATCGCTTGTTTCAGTCGCCACTGTCCTATTACACCAGCCGCCGCATGTGGGACGTCGCGCCTGGATATGAGCAAACGCCGGAACCCGATTTTTCGCGCCCGGTCACAGTCGAATGCCTGACGTGTCATGCTGACAAGCCTCTGCCATTAATCGACACGCTCAACGGTTATCAAGTGCCGCCTTTTGCCGGAATGTCGATCCAGTGCGACCGCTGCCACGGGCCGGTCGAGGCTCACCTGCGAAAGCCGATACCTGGCTCGATCATCAATCCGGCGAAACTGGCTCCGGCGGCACGCGACAGCATTTGTGAGCAATGTCATCTGGCCGGTCAGACTCGCATTCCCGATGCTGGCAAGGCGATCGCGGATTTCAGGCCGGGAGAACGGGTCGAGGACGTTTTTACCGTTTATGTGACTGCCCATTCATCTGACAGGGAAATCAAAGTTGTCAGTCACTCCGAACAGCTCGCGCTCAGCGCATGTGCCCGTAACAGCGGCGGCAAACTCTGGTGCGGAACCTGCCACAACCCGCATGACAAGCCTGACGAACCAGCCGTTTATTATCGTGAGCGCTGCCTTACTTGCCATGCGGCCAAGCTGGCCCGAACGCATGGATTACCCGATCGGAATTGCGTAGGTTGTCATATGCCGCGGCGACCGGCCAAAGATGGCGGGCACACGGCCTTCACGGATCACAGGATCACCCGGCACATCGAACCGGAAGGCGCGGCAACGCAAGGAGGCGACCTCACCGCCTGGCGAGAGCCCGCCCCCGAAGTCCGGAAGCGCAATCTGGCCATGGCGTTAGCTACAGAGGGCATTCAGAGTTCCGTGCCCGCTCAGGTCATCCGAGGCTATCGCATGCTGAATCGGATGGACCTTAAAGACGATGCGGCAGCGTTGACAGTTCTCGGATCGGTTCTGCTTACGGCTAAGGAGCCTCGGGAAGCTGAACGGCGATTCGCGCGCGCTCTGGCCTTGCGGCCGAACTACGCTCCGTATGAAGTGAATCTGGCCGAAGCGCTGGTGCAGGAAGCGGACCTTTCGCATGCGAGCGAACATCTGGAGCGCGCTCTGGCGCTCGATCCACTGCTACAGAACGCGGTTCGCATGTTGGAACAGGTATACCGGGCGCAAGGGCAAGCGACGAAAGCCAGCCAGATCATTGATCGGTACAAAAAGTCGATGGGCATATCTGATTAATAAGGCCGCTTCAACAGATAAGCGGCATCATTCCACCTGAGTTCATTCTGAAACTCGCGAAGCTTGGTGTCCGTATCAATCACCAGAAATTCAATACCCGCCATCTCCGAGAAGTCTCGCAGGTGCTCCGTCGTTAATGCTTGGCTGAATCCGGTGTGGTGCGCTCCACCGGCGTGAATCCAAGCCGTCGCGGCGATTCTGAGGTTAGGCCTCGGAATCCAGACCGCGCGGGCGACGGGCAGTTCACGCATGGCTTCATCCGGCGGTACTACATCTACTTCGTTTACAATCATGCGGAACCTGTTTCCGAGATCGACGATGGACACATTAATCGCCGGGCCGCTCGGTGCCGTGAACACGAGCCGGACCGGATCGGCTTTTCCACCAATCGAGAGCGGATGTATTTCGAGCG
>JALYVD010000080.1 GCA_030853405.1 Acidobacteriota bacterium
GTCGCCAGATCCGCGCACACCGCCGTGATCTCCAGACCCGTCAAGTGCTGGATCATATCCATCCAGTGCGAACCGATATCCCCCATCACGCGCAGTTGCCCGTTCTCTTTCGTATCGATGCGCCAATTCCAATCCGTGTCGTACAACAGCCAGTCTTGTGAGTACGTGCCCTGAACGATCAAAATGTCGCCCAGGTCGCCGGCCGCAATCATTTCGCGGACCTGCTGCAAAACCGGGTAGTAGCGCAGGTTATGTTGCACGCAATTTATGGCGTTCTTCTGTTTCGCCAGGGCGACCAGTTGCCGCGCTTCCTCCGCCGTGGTCGTCATTGGTTTTTCGCAAAGAACCGCTTTGCCCGCATTCAGCGCAGCCATAGATTGCGGAAAATGATCCACGTTCGGAGTGCAGATATGGACCGCCACAATCTCCTTATTGGCCAGAACCTCTTCCAACTTGTCCGTCGCGATGGCGATTCCTTGCGCTTCCGCGAACTTCTTCGCCGTCTCCGGACGGCTGCCGACTACGGCGGCAATCTCAACGTTGCCTAAACGCCGCACCTGTTCGGCATGCACCCTGCCCATGAAACCTGTGCCGACAATGGCGGTTTTTATCTTCTGCACGTGATCTCCTCTCAGCCAATCTACAGCATGGCCACCGGCTTAGTCCCCGGTGTGCAGGGCAAGTTGCTAGTCTATGGAAAAGAGTTTTGCTTATGGTTGCTTCTTTGGTCGTCTCTTATGGTTGTCCGTATCCGCTGGAATAAAGGGTGGATCCCCGCTCCGGCGAACGAGTCCCACAGCCGCTCGTCTCCGCGGCTTGAAAAGTTTGCCCTTGCCGCAGCCGCGCTGCTGACGCCCTTGGCGCTCGTGGCGTTCACGCTGGCTTTCTGGAGCGTTGCCTCCGACCTTCACTGGACCGGCGATTTTTTCCTGACCCATGGCCTTTTTTCCCACTGGCAGGTTTGGATCTGTACAGCCGGCGTCCTCCTATTCCTTGCGCGGCTGCTGGAGAGATATGCTCCGGAAAATAGAGACTATTCCTTCGATGATAAGCGGTCTATTCGCTCGTAACTCGAACGAATTGTAAGGCCGCCGCCATTAAAGCTTCATTTCGGTAATTATTTTCTCAACTAGCCCGCCGGGTAATAGAGCAACGGGATTTTCCGCCTGAGCAGCCTCCGGAACTTTCGGCACTTAACGTGCATCCAAAAGGCGAGTAAGGAACAAAGAAGCATGACTGAAGCGCGTACCACGGCCGTTGCAATTCAACCAGAACCGGCGCGTCCGTGGGCAATCGGAGTTTTCCAGGCAGTTGGAGCAGGACTCGGCCGCACCGGAATCTGGGCTGTTGACACCGCCCAAAAATTTGGCACGCTGGTATCCGTGCTTATGGGACCGGCGGTGTTTTCCGCATATGCCTTTGCTTTCTGGTGTTTGGCGGCGAATCTCGGCTGGACGGATACTTTCCCGTACACCTCCGGTCCGCTATCCAACTGGTTAATGTGGCTCGGGATTTCGGTCGTGGTCCATCTGGCTGCCGGAGTTCTAAAGCGCCGCACTTCGGCTGACCGTGAAACGGGCCGGTAACTCCAAGCCGCGCTCGCTTGCCGCGCGGCTTCTGTTTTCAGTAATCCGGCACTCGTTAGTTCCTTAACTCGGAAACCGTTTGATATCCTCATATTCAGGATTCCCGCAAGCCGATGCCTTTTAGTTCGCGTTCCTACGTGAATCGGTACGTCCCTTCGAATCGATTCCCGGTCGGCCTGAAGTGGCTCCTGATCGCCAACATCGGCATCTTTGTCGTCAACTTCATCCTGCGCGCCAGTTCCCTCGGCTTGCTCTTTGAAAGACTCGCGCTCGTTCCGTCGGATGTAGTTCAACGGTTCCAGATCTGGGAACTGGTCACCTACATGTTCCTGCATGGGTCAAGCATCGGCCTCATCCTATGGAACATGCTGGCGTTGTGGATGTTCGGCGTGGAACTGGAACGTCTGTGGGGAACCACCAAATTTCTTCGTTTCTACTTCTCCTGCGGCGTGATCGCCGGATTGGCCGTAACCGTCTGCGCCTACCTGTTCGGAGGAAAAGACGTGGTGTCTTTTGGGTCCTCCGGCGCCATCAACGGCATCCTAGTCGCTTACGGCCTGATGTTTGCGAACAACACCGTACTCTTTGGGTTCCTGATCCCGATGAAGTCAAAGTATTTCGTCATGATCATCGGAGCCATCGTCTTTCTTCAGTCCTATATGGCGGCGGCAAGCGGTCAGGCGGGCGGCATTGCCATCGCCGCGCAACTCCTGAGTGGATTAGCCGCGGGATTCCTGCTCTTGCGCGGGAAACGGCTCTACGGACAGGTGCGCCAGCCTGCCATAGCCGGGTACAAGGACTGGAAACTGCGCCGCGCCAAGAAGAAATTTGAGGTTTACCTCAAAAAAAAGGACTCCAAGCGAGACCCGTGGGTAAACTAGTACGTCCATTACAATGCCCTCTGCAAGACGTGAAAAAATCCGGGACAGACCCAGGCGCCATCGCAATAACCGCTGATTACCGTCATGTTCCGGCTGGCGCGGTAGTCTGTCCCAAGGATTTTTTCACGTCTTGCTGGCACGTACATCTGTTCCGGCAAAGGTAAGTAGCCATGAAGTTCCGTTTTGTAAACTCCCTGTTCGCGGCCGCGTTACTGCTGGCCGCCTCTAATTTTGTTCTGCCTCTATATGCCCAGGACGGGCCTCAGTCCCAAGACAGCGATTCTGTCGCGAAGCCTAAACCCAAGCCCGGCGACACCCCCGCGCCTGAGGAAAAGAAGATTCCTTCCGAGTACAAAAAGAAGGACGTTCCCATCGAGAACGAGCCGACTTTTCGCCTGAACGCAAATACTGTAAATGTGGACGTTGCCGTTCTAGACAACAACGGCCATTTCATTCCGAAAATTCCACAGGGCAATTTCCGCATTTTAGAAGACGGCGTTCCGCAGCAGATTTCGAATTTCGGTCAAAGTGAAGCGCCGATCACCATTTGCATGTTGATCGAATTTAGCGGCCGTTTCCAGCAGTTCTATAGTTGGGGCTGGGAGGAAACTCTCCAAGCTTCGTACGGCTTTCTGCAAACGCTTAAGCCAGACGACAACGTAGCTGTCGTGGAGTACGATATGCACCCTACGATTCTTTCCGACTTCTCTCCCGATAAGCGCAAAGCCGAAGAAGCCATGTCGCGTCTTCGCATTCCAGGCTTTAGCGAGTCCAATCTTTTCGACGCCGCGACCGACATGGCGGACCGGATGTCCGGCATCGATGGCCGCAAAGCGATTCTCATCATTGCGAGCGGGCTCGACACGTTCAGCAAGATCACCTTCGACACCGCCAGAAAGAAGCTTCAGGAAGCCGGTGTTCCGATTTATACGATTAGCATTCTGCAAGCTGCACGCATCATGGCTGAATCACGAGGCATGGGACCTATCGCGGAAATGGATTTTCTTCAGGCCGATAACGAAATGCGAACGTTCGCTAAAGAAACAGGCGGCCAGTCTTTTTTCCCCAGATTTCTGGGCGAATATCCGTCCATATTCAGACAGATTGAGGAATCACTCAAGAATCAATATTCACTGGCCTACCATCCCACCAACGTTTCTAAAGACGGCAAATTCCGCCGCATCAAAGTGGAATTGGTGAACCCTGCAACGAATGAACCTCTTCGCATCACCAATCAAAAGAACAAGCCAATCAAATATCAAGTCATCGCTAAGGCTGGGTACAAAGCGCCGCGCGACGTGGAGTAGTTCCAGACCGCCCCTCCCTCTAACAGGTACGCATCTCTAGTACTGCTGTCAAGTACTGAATCTATCGCCGTTTGAGAGTGATAGAGATGGATTGACACTTTAGAAGACGGTCTGTTAACGTCACTAAGTCTGGATGCGGTCTTCTCATTCAAGTAGTTCTCAGAACCCCGCCACCATCCTCCTCGTCGATGATAATCACGATGGAGTATTAGCTCGCCGATCTGTCCTGGAAGAGCTTGGCTACAATGTTGTCTCGGCGTCCTGCGGCGCGGATGCCCTCGCCCGAATTGAGGAACAGAATTTCGATCTCGTCATAACCGATTACAAAATGTCGCCCATGAATGGTCTGGCGCTGATAACGGAACTTCGTCAGCGCAACTTTGCGAAGCCGATCATCCTGTTGAGTGGTTTCGCCGATACCATCGGTTTGCGGGCCGAGAGCACTGGCGCCGATGTGGTCATTCAAAAAAGTGCCAATGAGATCGCGACCCTGCTCCGGCAAACGAACCGGCTTCTCAGTCCGAAGAAACCTGCGGCTTCGCAACGGGCGAGCAAGGCTCAAGGACGCACGAAGAGTGGTGGGCAAGGCTAATCCGAATTGCATCCGCCTGCGGTCCGCCTATATTGGGGAGAGTGGCCTGCCTCAAAGCGCTCGCGCTGTTCGTCTCTTTTGCGTTGATTTCGTTGGCTTCGGGACCGGCTCGTCACAAGCCGGCGACGGCTACCGCTTCTCCTCTTCTCCGTTCCCTATCGCTCCATGACCGCATTGCGCAATTGATCGTCGTGCGTGGCTACGGCGACTATCCGCCGTCTTCTAACGCCGAGTACAAGCGCTTCCTCCGCTGGATTCGCGAAGACCGCGTCGGGGGTTTTATCGTGGCGGGCCACATCCGCAATGGCAACGTTATACCGGCCCAACCGTTTGAAATGGCGGCGTTCATTAATCACATGCAGCATCTGGCGCGTACGCCGTTGCTGGTTGCTTCAGACTTCGAACGCGGCGCATCCATGCGGGTTGCCGACACAGCGAAGTTTCCTTATTTGATGGCCTTCGGGGCTGCCCGCGATCTCGACGCCACAAAACAGCTCGGCGCCGCTACCGCGCGAGAAGCCCGGGCCCTTGGCGTTAACTGGGTTTTCGCTCCCGATGCCGATGTCAACAATAACCCCGATAACCCCATCATTAACGTGCGCTCGTTCGGCGAAGATCCTCAAGCTGTCGCCGCCAATGTCTCGGCATTTATCGAAGGCGCGCACTCCGATGTTCACAACAAGGTGCTGCTCGCGGCTAAACATTTCCCCGGCCACGGCGATACCGCCCAGGACAGCCATATGCAACTCGCCACACTGGGTCAGCCGCGCGAACGTATTGAGTCGCTTGAACTTGTGCCCTTCCGTGCCGCCGTTGAGCACGGAGTCGATTCCATCATGACCGCCCACCTGGCTGTCCCATCGATTGAGCCCAACCCCATTCCCGCCACTCTCTCGCATAAAATTCTTACCGAGCTTCTGCGCGAGGAACTTGGATTCAAAGGATTGGTCGTCACCGATGCGCTCGATATGCAGGGCGTGGCCGCGATGTTTTCGCAAGGCGAAGCCGCCGTTCGCGCCATTGAAGCTGGCGCTGATGTGCTCCTCATGCCCATCGATCCCGAGCCTTGCATTAAGGCCATTCAAGCCGCCATTGCATCCGGGCGGCTCACCCGCGCAAGAATTGACGCGAGCGTTTCACGAATTCTCGCCGCGAAACAACGCGTCGGCCTTTATCGCTCTCGCTTCGTCAACCTTGACGCCATCACCGATGATTTGGAGCAGAACGAACTCGGCGAACTGGCGCAACGTGTTGCGGACCGCGCGGTGACTCTGGTGAAAGACGAGAAGCATCTCTTCCCGATGCCCGGTACCGAAGGCTCATGTCTCGTCATCTTAGGAGAGGGCCAATTCTCGCAACGCGGCGAAACGCTCGTCAGGACCGTTCTGCGCGAATCGCCGCCAGTTAGAACTTACTCCGTCAACGCCGCCATGTCGGACGGGCTAACGGCGGCGATCGCAAAGGATGCCGCGACTTGTAAGCAGATCTACGTAGCGGCCTTCGTTACAGTAGCCGCCAATCGAGGTAGTGTCGCTCTCGAAGGCAGTTTGCCCGCTTTCATGAATGCGCTCATCCATGGGGCCGCTCCCGTCGCTCTCATCTCGCTTGGAAATCCCTATCTGCTGCGTGACTTCCCGGCGGTTTCTTCCTATATGGCAACCTTCAGCCCGGCGAGCAGTTCGGAAGCCGCCGCCGCGAAGGCCATCCTCGGGCAAATTCCTATCAACGGAAAACTACCGGTGTCCATTCCAGGATTCGCGAAAATAGGAGAAGGTCTCGATGTACCAGCCAAGATCGCCGCAGCGTCTAACGCGGCGAGATGACACAAATTACCTGGCTTGGCCACGCGACATTTGAACTGCGTTTTGACACGGGCGAAGTGCTGATATTCGATCCCTGGATCGAAGGAAATCCCGCTTACCCGAAAGACTACAAAATCGCCAAGGTCGATGTGATCGCGGCGTCGCATGCGCACTCCGATCACATCGGCGGCCTCATTCCGCTCGCCCGGGAATTCCAACCGAAAATTGTCTGCATGTTTGAGATTGCCACCTGGCTGGAAAGCAAAGGCATTCAAAACACGATAGGGATAAACAAGGGCGGAACCGTGGATCTTGGATTTGCCAAACTCACCATGACCCACGCCATTCATAGCAGCGCCATCAAAGACGGAGACCAAATGCTGTACGGCGGGGAAGCGGCAGGTTACATTTTGACCGCCCGTGACGGACGCCGCGCCTACTTCGCTGGCGACACGGCGCTCTTCGGCGACATGGCCCTGATAGCCCAACTCTACGAGCCCGAGATCGCATTCCTGCCGATCGGCGATCATTTCACCATGGGTCCGCATGAAGCCGCCCACGCCGCACGCCTGCTCAAGGTAAAGCGAGTTATTCCAATGCACTACGGAACGTTCCCGGCTCTCACTGGCCGCCCCGAAGAACTCGCCGCCAAATTGACGAAGGATGGAATCGAAGTCTGGACATTGAAGCAGGGCGAAACGGTCCAGTGGTAGCGTTCTGATAAATTCTGGAGAGCATGAAACTCCGCAAAAGTGCTCTCACCGCCCTTCTATGCGTGTTTACCGTTTTCCCGGCCCGTCCTGTTAAAGCCCAGACGAATCGGCAGTCAATCATCGACGGGTTCAAGCTCGTCGAAGCCGCTTCTGTTGCCGATGCCATGGAACTGCTCTACGGCAAGAAGGCATATATGTTCCACGACATGCGCCCGCTCAGTGCAACCAAGTTCGCGGGCCCTGCCGTAACAGTCTTGCTGAAGAAGGAAGAGCACCACGAGGGATCGAAGGCCTTACAGGGAATGCTCGATACCATCGACGAAGCGGCGCCCGGCTCGGTCTATGTCATGGTGCTGCAAGACGGTCTCGATTACGCGGGTCTTGGCGGCCTGATGAGCACCGCCATGAAGGTGCGGGGCTTGACCGGCGCCGTCGTCGATGGCGGAGTCCGGGATACGCCCCAGATCGCGAAATTGCAATTCCCCGTTTTCAGCCGCGGCATCGTGCCCTCTACAACCGTCAATCATTTTCGCTTCGCTGGTAAAAATCTTTCCGTCAACTGTGCGGGAGTCGAAGTCCGCCCAGCGGACATCATAGTCGCCGATATGGACGGAGTGGTTGTCGTACCCGCCGAGAAGGCGGCCGAGGTCCTCGCCAAAGCACAGCAACTCGATTTCACCGAACACAGCATGTTCCCATTCATCGAGAAATACAAGTCCATCCGTGAAGCAGTCTCGAAATTCGGGCGGCTTTGATTCGCGGAAGTCTCGTTGCGAAGCAAGGGGATCAGTCCTGGCGCAGCGATAGGATCGGATCGACGGCAACCGCGCGCCTCGGCTTGCGTGTTCCTTCCTTCGGCGTCCCAACTAAAGGTGTGGAACCCGTCTTGAGCAAAAACATAGCTGTAATGTCAAAGTGGCTTTTGCGCGAATAGAGGGAATCAACTTGCAGAAAGAAGTTCACGCAGACGTCTGAGCGCGGGCAAGTGGCTGGGACCGCCGATTTTTTCACAGACCCGAAAGGGAGCGGACGCTGTGGAACCGCCTTATAAGGGCGCGCAGGATGAACAGGCGCCCCGGCGAAAATAGAAGTACTCATGCTGGTGCGACGGGCAATATCGGAAGAAGTAGCTGCGGTAATGGCGCTCGTGCGCCGCGTGGTTCCCCTGATGCGGGCGAGCGGTAATTTCCAATGGGACGACGAGTACCCGAATCCTGGAGTCTTCGAACGCGACGTCGAGCGGGAACAGCTGTGGTTGGCGGAAATTGAGGGGCATATCGCGGGAATTGCCGCAATCACCACTGACCAACAGCCCGAATACGCCGAGGTCGGATTGGACGTCGCGGAGCAAGCCATTGTCGTTCATCGCTTGGCAGTTGATCCTGTGTTCCGCGGCAAAGGAGCCGCCGCAGCCTTGATGCTTCAAGCGGAGGTTGTGGCAAGGCAGCGCAAAATCACGGTAATGCGTGTGGATACGAATACCCAAAACCAAGCGGCTCAGAAGCTCTTCCCAAAACTCGGTTACGCGCTGGCAGGCGAAGTCGGACTTGCCTTCCGGCCCGGCCTGCGATTCCGCTGCTACGAAAAGCGCCTCCTGTAACCCCTACTGAGCAAGGCAAACTCAAAACTGCAACCGAAGCGCGACCTGCAATTGCCGGGGATTCCCAACCGTACTCGTAATAGATCCCGCTTGTGGGTTGCCGATAGTCGCATTCGGTAGCCCAAATTGCGGATGGTTAAATATATTGAATGCCTCCGCCCTGAACTCAAGCTGCGTTTGCTCTCGAATCGTGAAATTCTTGAACAGGGACATGTCCCAATTGGTTCGGCCCGGCCCAGACAACGTGTCGCGTCCGGCGTTCCCGTACGTGTAAGGAGCGGGAATACCGAAGGCGCTCGGATCAAACCAGTGCTGCAGCGTCTGCGGATAACGAACGGTTCCAACCACATTGGGCCGGCTGCCCGTGCCCGTGTTAGTGGTGGAGGTCTGTAGCACTGGTGAGAACGGCAGACCGGTTTGAACGGTCAATATCCCGTTCGTTTGCCATCCTCCCAGCACCCAATCCACTGGGCCGCCATGATTCAAGTACGTCTTGCCTTTCCCAAATGGCAGTTCCCATAGGTAGCTCAACGTCAACCGGTGCCGCATGTCGATAATAGAATTTCCACGCTCCGCAAGAATATTCCGCGGATCTTGCGGTTGCGGTCCTGCCGAGCCCCCGCCAAACTCCAGAGGCACGTCGTCGATCGCATGAGACCACGTATACCCAAGCAACGTGCTGACTCCTTTGCTAAAGCGTTTATCCGCCGTCAACTGAAAAGCGTAATACTCACTCAATCCATCAGTCGCGAAATAGCTCACATCGCTGACGGCGGGATCCATCGAATACAGCGGCCGCCGCGTGTTGAGCGCTGTCGAGCCGGGAACCGCTTGATTGGCGTTCCAGGTGTTATACAAATGCCGGCCGAGATTTCCCACAAACGCCGTCCTGATCAAAAGCGCCAGCGGACTGATTTCGTGCTCGATCGTAGTATTGAATTGTTCCGCGTAAGACGGCCGGAAGCCGTGGTCCACCGCGAACATCGCTCCCGTGGGTGCATTCGCCAAAGCATAGTTGACGGGAAGCAGCGGCGGAAATCCCTGACTCACCGTTTGTCCAATGAAGATGTCACCCGGCGAAATACTGATCGTCGATCCAAACGGCAATTGACGGAACAGCCGCAGACTGCCTCCCTCGCTCCCTGTAGGGTTGTAGAACATGCCGAAACCGCCTCTAAGTACGGTGTGCTCCGCGACTTGATAAGCGAATCCAAAGCGAGGACCGAAATTCTTGTAATAGGGCTGAACGCCTGCATCCTCGTTCACCCCATTCACGCCGGCAATGTCGATTTTGCCCGTCCCCACGTTGAAATTCGCCCACCGGTTTGAAACTTCCGAATACGGGCTGTAGTAGTCCCAGCGAAGACCGGCGTTAAGCGTTAACTTCCGCGTGACGCGCCAGTCGTCCGCTACAAATAACCCCAGTTCATAACCCCGTTCGCCAGGCCAGTTCTGTGTGTAGTCGTGCGCAATAAGCGTCGGATATCCAAGAAGAAAACTCGCCATCGAATCGCCGCCCGCCCCCGCCGGTTGTCGTGAGTCCGTCAAGGCGGGAGAGAAATTGAAACGCCCGTTCCCTTGGTTCGTCTGGTAAATCGTCAGCTGCCTGCGCCGAAAATCCGCGCCCCATTTCAAGGTGTGTTTGCCCACTGTATACGTCACGTTGTCCAGGTATTCAAACGTATTCTCCCGGCGGTAGAGCGGAAGGGACCGCGTCTGTCCGATGCCAAGATAGTTGGCCGATGAGAAGATTGGCAGGTTCTGTTCCTGCGGAGTAACATTCGCATTCGGTACCCCGAGCTTATTTCCCAACTGCGCGCCAGGAGCAAACTGATCCGCCGTATAGTCAAGCCGGTAGCGATTGAATCCCGCCCGGAACTCGTTCACCAGAGTCGGACTGATGATTCTCGCGTAGCTCGCCACCGCGTGCTGCGCTGGCTGAAAGGATGTGCCCGCGAAAGAGGCCTCGTCGGAGAGATTCAAAGGTTGCGAGAAACCCGCAATGGTCGTTGGAGGATAGGTGCTTGGGATCTTGGTCTGCGTGTTCTGAATGGAATATCTCGCAAACAGACTGTCCTTCGACGAGATTTGATGATCGACCCGCACGTCCCCTTGGTTCCATTCCTGATTCTGGACGCGGTTCGATAGATAGTTATTGAAGCGCCCCGGACTGGTGGGCAGCGGGTAAGCATTGATCATCTTGACCGCAGTCGGATCCCAGCGGCTTACCGGAATCTGATTGTTCAAAAACCGGTCGCGTATGAAGCCCGAACCATTTGGATTCGGACGCGTAGTCAGCGGATCGTAAATGGACGCCGCCTCGCTGAAATCGCCGCCGCGCATCTTGAGTGTCGGGACGTTTCCGAGAAGCAACTGCTGTGAAGTGCGCCGGTAACCTTCATAATCGACAAAGAAAAATGTCTTGTCTTTGCCGTTGTAGACTTTCGGTATTACCACTGGTCCGCCAAGCGAGCCGCCAAACTGGTTCAAGCGGAAACTTGGAAACGACGTGCCCCGCGGACTGAAATAATTCCGCGCGTCCATGGCTGAGTTACGCAGAAATTCGAAGAGGCTGCCGTGCAGCGCGTTTGTGCCCGATTTAGTAACAACATCGACCACCGCCCCTGAATTGCGCCCGATGTCGGCGCTATACAAGTTAGTCTGAATCTTAAACTCGCGCACCGCTTCGACCGCCGGACGGAGGACAATCGACAACGTGAGCCGCTCATTGTCGTCTATGCCGTCGTAGAGAAAATTGTTCGAACCTTCGCGATTACCGTTCGAAAAAATCTCCGTGGCCGGCCTGCGGTCGTCGGGCCGTGTACCGCTCATGATAGTGCCGCCCGCCGAAAAGCCCACGCCGTTCACGCCCGGGCTCAACGTAGCGAGTTGAATGAAGTTGCGGCCATTCAGCGGCAGTTCGTTCACCAGTTTCTGATTCACCACTGTCCCCAACGACGACGATTCAGATTGCAGCAGCGGTGCTTGTCCTGTCACTTCCATGGTCTCCGTAACCGCTCCTACCTGAAGAGTCAAATCAAGCTTGGCTTCCTGATTAATTTGCAGTGCCACTCCGGTCTGAACCAGCTTGCGGAATCCCGCGGCTTCCACGGTGACCGTGTAGTCGCCCGGCGGCAGTAACGTGAGGACATAAACGCCGCTCGTGTCGCTCACGGTCGCGTGGACTAAATTAGTCGCCAGATCTGTAACTGTAACTTTCGCGCCGGCAACGGCGGCGCCGGACGAATCGAGCACCGTCCCTGTTAATTCAGCCGTAGCCACCTGCGCGGCACAAGGGCCGCAAGTCAAGAATATAAGTGCGACAACTGGTAAGTACTTCCACATAGAAATGGCTCCTCTCTACCAATCCACAACCGAATTATCTTCTGGATCGTAACTTTCGGGGTTGCGCCAGTCGTGCCCGATCTTGTCCGCCATTGCGTTCTCATCGAGTTCAATACCCAGCCCCGGCCTCTTCGGTATGTCTAGAAAGCCATCCCGCACCTGAAACGGCTGCTTCAAATACCCCTCACCCAAAGAGACCTGCTCCTGACACAAAAAGTTCGGGATGCTGGCCGCAATCTGAACACCAGCCGCGAGCGAAATCGGCCCGAGCGGATTGTGCGGAGCTACATCTGCGTAATACGCCTCCGCCATCCCGGCAATCAGTCTGACTTCAGTGATACCGCCTGCATGACACAGATCGGGCTGCAGCACGGTAGCCGCTCTTTTTTCGAGTACTTCGCGAAAACCCCACTTAGTAAACACCCGCTCGCCCGTCGCGATGGGGAGATAGGTTCCCCGTGCGATCTCGGCCATTACGTCATGATTCTGCGCTTGGCACGGCTCTTCGATAAACATAGGCTGATACGGCTCGTAGGCTTTGATCAGTAGCTTCGCGGTGGCCGGACTAATCGCGCCGTGGAAGTCGATGGCGATATCCACTTCTTTGCCCATCGCTTGCCGCAGGGCTGCGAATATTTCAGCGGCATACTCAACGTCGGCTTGCGTCTCGATATACCGGTTCGGGCGTTTCTTGTCCTTTGCGACTCCCGTCTTGAACGCCGTGAACCCTTGTTTCTGCAGCGCCTTCATCTGCTCCGGTTTGCTGGCATGAGCGTAGACGCGCGCCCTATCTCGGGTTGGGCCGCCAAGCAACTCATACACCGGCACGCCAAGAGCCTTGCCCTTGATATCCCAGAGCGCCTGATCGATCCCACTCAGAGCGCTAGTCAGAATGGGGCCGCCGCGATAAAACGCGTGGCGATAAATCGCCTGCCAGTGCTTCGCAACGGGCCGCGGATCCTTTCCCACCAGATACGGCTCGATCTCTTTCACCGCTTCCGCGCAAGTGAGAGCCCTCCCTTCCGTAATCGGCTCCCCCAGTCCGACGATCCCCGCATTGGTGTGGATCTTAAGGAACAGCCAGCGCGGCTTCACAAGAAAAGTCTCTAGCTTGGTGATCCTCAGATTGTCCTTCGGAGAGACTGGCGCATTACGGTTCATCTGCTCCTGCGCATCGATAGCGGCAGGACCGAGCGCGCCCAATCCGGCCGCGGCAAAAGCCGATGCCAGGATGCGGCGGCGATTGAGTGCTACGTTGCTTTGTGATGACATATTGCGTGCTGCCATACTATCTCAAACGCCTGATCCGAAGTCCTTGGGGAAACTTCTCGTATCGCGAATTTAAGAGCCGAATAGAGAATCGCGGAAGTGTTTAGCCGGACTGTCGCCGGATCGTGCGTCAGCCAGCCGTAATCGGCAGGCATAAGATGACCTATCGGTACTGATCCGTTCCGGCACTTCGACGACATGCCGACTAGAACGAAGTCGCTGGCGCGACGGACGCTACGCGTGTGGCGGTGATCAGTAGTGGAAGCGCGGTAAAGTAGCGGGTCACAAGGAGGTCTTGTGACCCAACTCAGACGGAAAATGCTGGAAGAACTCC
>JALYVD010000440.1 GCA_030853405.1 Acidobacteriota bacterium
TTCGAATCGCAAAAACGCCAACAAGCCGCGCAGGAAGCCATCGAAGTTAGCAAACAGGCCGACGAAACCCGCCGCCAAGAACTCCATCAGGCCAAAGTTCGCCTGCTCAATTCGAAAGCGGCCCTGACGGAACTCGATGCCAACATCAAAGGAACCCTGGAAGCCAAATTCCCCGGCCATACCGCCATCCCCTTTACCGACATCAAGCCGTTTCTCGAAACTGCCATCCAGGATTTCGTCAACTACAAAACCGCCAAGGCCGCCTAATGAAGCACTCGACAAAATGACGACGCAGTTCTTGTTCCTACCGTTCTGTCAGCCATTCTTCCAAGAGGCTTTGGACAAGATCGGAGAATTCCCGCCGGTTCTCCTTCAGAAATAACCGGTTTGTCACTTGCTCGTACGTCCTTTTTTGCACCCAGGCCGAGACCTGACGGTAATCGGGATTGCTCCGCTTGCCCGTTCGCGAACGTCCGGTGCCGCGTGATCCGGAATTGGACGATCGCTCCGGGGAATGATCCGGTACTTTGGGGCCGCCGCCGGTTGCCTCTCGTTTCTTCAAGTCAGGGCCGGACTTCCGGGTTGTTCTGTCACGCATCGGCGCTCTTCATAGGTTGCTAGATATTCAACAGGCTAACATTTTGGATACTCACTCATGATTGCTCCCGAGGTACAATGCTTAAGCATGGACAACTTGTCCCCGGCGTCCCGCAGATATTGCATGAGCCAGGTTCGGGGATGGGACACCGCTCCGGAACTGACGGTTAGACACTTACTTCACCGAATGGGATTTCGATATCGGCTTCACGTGCGGAGCCTTCCGGGCACTCCTGATTTGGTGTTTCCCGCCAAGCGAAAGATCGTCTTCATTCACGGATGTTTTTGGCATGGTCACGATTGCCGTGCGGGCGCCAATCGCCCTAGTTCAAACGTCGGCTACTGGACGGAGAAACTGAGTCGCACGAGCGATCGGGACCGTCGCGTAGATTTTCAACTGAAGCAACTCGGGTGGGATGTTTTGAGCGTATGGGAATGTCAGATTAGAGAGGACCGGAGCCGTATTGTCGAGGGAATTGCCAGGTTTCTAGGACGCGGCCAACGCCAATGATCTTCTACGAATTCTTTGCGGGCGGGGGGATGGCGCGTCTCGGGCGGGGCGGCCGGTGGAAATGCAAATTCTCCAATGATAATTCGCCGAAAAAGGCGGGCGCCTACAGAGCGAATTTCCCTAACTCACCTCTTTTATTGAAGAGCATCTATGACGTCGCCATTGAGGATCTTCCGAGTGGGGCGGCCGATCTGGCGTGGGCCTCATTCCCATGTCAAGACTTGTCGTTGGCTGGAAATGGCGCGGGTTTAGGGGGCAAACGTAGTGGAACTTTTTGGACATTCAGCGAAATCGTCACGGATCTAAAGCGGCAAGACCGTGCACCCCGGACAATAGTGCTGGAGAACGTAACGGGCGCGATTACATCCAACAAGGGACGAGACTTCGCGGCAATACTGGCGGTTCTCGCCGAGATGGGGTACACATTTGGACCTTTGATTGTGGATGGAGTTCACTTTGTCCCGCAGTCGCGTCCGAGACTGTTCATCATAGCCGCGGACGTCCGCTTTGGCTTTCCGGATGCCCAGTGTTCCCCGTCGGCGACGCAATTGTGGCATTCTGATGCGCTGTGTGCCGCTTACGAATCGCTTCCCGAGAAGTTGAAATCGAGGTGGATGTGGTTAAACGTTCCGGAGCCTCCCGAACGGCTTATCAACTTATCGTCGGTCTTGGAGCCGGACGCGCAGGTAGACTGGAACTCGCGCGAGCAGACGGATTTCCTGCTAAGCCTTATGAGCGATTTGAATTTGCGCAAGGTCCGGCAAGCGCAAGCTTTTGGCCGCCGCTTAGTGGGGGCATTATATAAGAGGACAAGGAAAGGTGTGCAACGGGCCGAGGTGCGCTTTGATGAAGTGGCGGGCTGTTTGCGTACCCCCGGGGGCGGTTCCAGCCGGCAAACAATTTTAGTCGTGGACAACGCGACAGTTCGTTCACGCCTGATTACCCCACGAGAAGCGGCGAGGCTAATGGGCGTCCCCGACAGCTACAAGCTTCCCAAGAACTATAACGAGGCATATCACTTGATGGGTGATGGACTCGTAGTGCCCGCCGTAAGCTGGCTCGAACGCTGGCTGTTGAGTCCGATTTGTGAGCATCAGAGGCAGACTTTAGCGGCGGCATGGCGCGTTTTGCGGGGCAACGTTCATGTGCGTCCTGTTACTCGTCCTCTTTGCCCGGAGCCGTTACGGGGATCTCACCTCCTATTTCATTGAGACGCTGCGTCGCCAACTTCTCAAGCCGTCGAGCCTGCGTCTGAAGGGTTCTGCGCAATCCTTTCGAAACGTCGCGCTCACTGATAACCCGGGCCAGACTAGCGATCGTAGTCGCTCGTCTCGCGATTCGTACGTCGGCATGTTTGCGAATTTCGAAGAGGTCAGGCGGAATGATAGAGCGGCGAAACGACGGCGGCAGTCTGATTTCTTCCGCTTTGACGATGTCTTTTTCGTTCAGAACTGCTTGAAACGCGGATTCGTTCAAGGCCTTCCGGAATACGGTGTACTCCGCGGCATCAAGGTGGGCCGCGACGCTGCTGCCGGAGGCCTTTACTTCGTCAAGCTCCCAGAGCGGCCATACTTCTATTTCGGCGACCTCAAACGGATCGAGCACATTCATCGCCACGGCGTCGGTACGTTGATTCGTTAGATGCCGCGAGATACGCTGTCGTAAGCTCCCCGAGTTTGGCCCACATAGATGGGTTCACCATCGTAATCAAAGAAGGCGTACACGCCATATTTGGAATTCCCAATCTTCTTACCGTTGTCGGTCAGTGTGTCCAGGAACTCGCGGATATACTTCCTAATTCCGGCCACTTGGCAGAGCGAACGCGTAGAGCGTATCGCCGGCTCCTACAACCAAATATTGCCGTCCGTCGCGCGTGTAAGTCATAGGGCCGTTACTAACTGGAGCTTGTAAGTGAAAATGCCAAAGAATGCGGCCGGACGCCGGGTCCCAGGCGATCAAGTTGCCTGAGGGATCGCCACTGAATAACAGTTTTCCGGCGGTACTCAGAAGGCCGGAAGCCGCCATGCCTTTCCCCGGGAAATCGTGAGACCAGCGGATTGCACCGGTCTTGTAATCGAGCGCTTCGAGCGATGCCTGGGCCCAGAGATTGCGGCCTGATCCGCCGTAGCCTTCGGGCCGTTCGTCTGTATCGGTAAGGTAAGCGAGGCTGTAGCCCTTATAGGCATTCACATAGAAGAGGCCCGACTCGGGATCGAAGCTTGGCGCGAACCAATTCGTGCCGCCTATAGCCGGCGTGTTAAGCAGCGCACCATCGGTCTTCGGCTCTGTATCGGGGTTCGGAATCGGGTGTCCTTCCGCATCGACGCCCTTCGCCCATTCGGCGCCGACGAAAGGTTTTGAGACGATGTTCTTTCCATTCGTCCGGTCGAGCACGAAGAAGTATCCGTTACGCGCGGCCTGCGCGAGAAGTTTGCGTTTTTGCCCATGAATGACGCCGTCGAAAAGAACAGGCGTCTCGACGTCGTCCCAATCGTGCGTGTCATGCGGAGAGGCCTGAAAATACCAGGCCAGCTTTCCTGTGTCGGGATTCAAGGCGACGATTGAGCAAGTCCAGAGGTTCGTGCCTTTGCGGCCTTGCGCCGCGTAGACGGGATTGGGGTTGCCGGTTCCCCAATAGATCAGGTTTAACTCGGGATCGTACGTGCCGGGCAGCCAGGTCATACCGCCGCCGTGTTCCATCGCGCCCTTGTTGGGCCAGGTGTCCGCTTCCGGCTCGCCGACGCGCGGTTCTGAATTCCAGCGCCATTGCAGCGCGCCAGTTTCGGGATCGCGCGCTTCCAGATATCCAGGCACATCCATAGCGTCGCCGCCGACACCTATGACAATGTGATTGCCGACGATCATCGGCGCGGTGGTTGTGAAGTACTGCAGTTTCGGATCGGCCATCTGGACGCGCCAACGCTCTTTCCCGTCCTTCGCATTGAGAGAAATAAACCACCCATCGGGCCCCATGAAGTAGATCCAGTTTTCATAAATCCCGACCCCGCGGTTACCGACCAAATGTCCGCCTTTATCGACCCAGGTGTACTGCCAGAGCTGCTCACCCGTGCGGGCGTCAACCGCCCAGACGTGGTCCGGGACCGTGAAGTAAAGAATCCCGTTCTCTTCAAGCGGGGTGGACTTGATCTGGACATTGGGGATGCCTCTGAGTTCGCGGACATCGACCCGATGCATCCAGGTCAGCGACAGAGAGCCGATATTCGAAGAGTTGATCTGTGACAGTGAACTAAATCGCCGTCCCGAGTAGTCGCCGTTGTAAGTGGGCCACGACTGCGCGGCCAACAGGACTGGAAGAGTGACTAGAGAAACGAAGAGACCGAGTCTACCGATGGTCATTTCAAGGTCTCCAGGTAGGCGAGGATGTTATGCATATCTTGGTTGGTGTACTTACTTAGCAGGTCGCGATGGCCTTGCAATGGGTCTTCTATTTGGACTTTAACTTGGCTGCGAGGCCATGAGACGAACTCGCCCGAGGGATTCCAGATCGAGACGTTGAAGTCGTCTATATACTTCAGCTTGCCTGTGATCACCCGGCCATCGGCGGGCGTAATCTTTACAGTGGGCTGGGCGGCGGATCGTGACGGATATAGAAACTGGGCTTGCAAATCGACAGGCTGGAACTTGCTTGCGATGTGCGCAAGGTCGCCAGTGGGCGAATGACAGCTCTTGCAGTTTGCGTCGAAGAACGCCTCACCACGTTTGGGATCTCCGGTGACAACGTTCAGGATCTTGTAGCCGGCACGGTTAGCCGCTTCTTCCACGCGCATATGAAGAAAGGCAGCGATGTCACCGATCTGGTCCACAGTCATGCTCGGGAATGCTGGCATCCCGCCGTCCGGCCTTCCTTTTAGAACGACTTGTCCGATCAGATCGCCTTTCTCATCGTGAAGGACGACGCTTGAACGGATCAGATCCGGTCCTTCCGCGCCCGTTGCGTTCGCCCCATGGCAAAATCCACAGGTCTGAACGAAGGTCTTTTGACCTCGCGCGGCAGCTGCCGGATCGGGAGGCGGGGGAAGGCCGAGGAACTGGCGGGTTCTCTCGGTGCGATTCTCCGGATGGGCCGGCGTCTGGCCTGCCAGAATCGAGCCGGTCAAGAGCAAGAAAAAGCCGAAGTTGAAGTACGTCCTAAGCACAAATAAGCACCAATTAAAAAATCCGTCTGCGATCCGCGCCATCCCATAAACCGGAAGGAAATGGAATTTTGCCTCGCCATGTGATTGTAATCGGAGCGGGTCCAGGCGGTTTGACAGCGGCCGCGCTGCTCGCGAAAGCTGGGGTCCGCGTTACTGTGTTGGAGCGATTGTCTCATCTGGGCGGCAGGACGTCTACGTTCAACGCACAGGGGTTCCGGTTCGATCACGGTCCGACTTTCTTCCATTATCCGCAAGTGCTCGAAAGCATCCTCGAGGGCATCGGCTACGATCTGTGGCGCGAACTGAAGCTGATACAACTAGATCCGCAGTACCGGCTCGTTTTCGGCAAAGGTGGTGAGCTACTCGCGAGTCCAAACGTGCGGCGCATGGAAGCGGAGGTGGCGCGTATAAGTCCCAGAGACGCTACGCAACTAAGGAGATTCCTCTCGGACAATCGCGAGAAGTTGGCTGCTTTCCGGCCTTTCCTGGAGTCCTCGTTCGACAGTTGGCGGGACTCAGTGAAGCCTCAGCTTTTACAACTCTTGCCGATGCTGAAGCCGTGGCGTTCGCTGAACTCGGAACTCAGCCGGTACTTTTCGGACGAGCGGATACGGCTGGCCTTCTCGTTTCAATCGAAGTACCTCGGCATGTCTCCATTTGAATGCCCGAGTCTGTTTACGATCCTTTCGTTTCTCGAATACGAGTACGGTGTCTTTCATCCGATCGGCGGATGCGGATCTGTAACAACGGCACTGGGGCGAATCGCCAGGCACCTGGGCGCGGAAATCCGGCTGAACACTCCGGTCGAGGAGATCTTAGTCTCGGGGCGAAAGGCTGTCGGAGTACGAACGGCCACGGGTGACTTGAAGGCGGATGCGGTCGTGATCAACGCCGATTTTGCCAGAGCCATGTCCAGGCTGGTGCCCAACAAGCTTCGGAAACGCTGGAAGGATGAAAAGCTAGATAAGACGCGCATGTCATGCTCGGCTTTCATGATGTATCTGGGCTTACGCGGAACTTACGAGCGCCTGTCCCACCACACGATCTACGTAGCCAAAGATTACATGCGGAACATGGACGAAATCGGACGGAAGCACGTGCTTTCCGATGATCCTTCTTATTACGTCCAGAATGCGAGCGTGACGGATTCGACGCTTGCTCCCCCCGGCAAAAGCACGATGTACGTGCTGGTTCCCGTTACACATCAGAGCGAAGGCGTTGATTGGGAAAAGGAGAAGCCACGCTACCGCGAGCTTGTCCTGAACAAATTGGCTGATCTAGGTGCGAGTGATATACGATCGCGAATCGAGTACGAGCGCATCCTGACTCCAGACGACTGGGACACAGGCTTTGAGGTTCATAAAGGCGCGGTGTTTGGGCTCTCTCACAACTGGTCGCAGATGTTGCATCTTCGTCCGCGGAACCGCTTCGACGAGCTTGACTCGGTCTATCTTACGGGGGGCAGCAC
>JALYVD010000449.1 GCA_030853405.1 Acidobacteriota bacterium
ACGCATTGGTCGCCATCGATAGCGGTGACAATGATGATGCCGCCGAGCTCGAATACCGGGACCCGGCGGTTATTAAACCCTACCTGGCGCAAGCACAATCGTTGCTTGTGCCGCTCACGAAGAAAGATCCGATCTCGATAGAGGTTGTGGACCGGTCCGCACGTCCGCTGAATTAGAATGAATCTCTCGAGCCGGGCATGGGAATTCCTCTGTGACTTGCAACGTCACCAGCTATTCGACACTCTGGCTGTAGGTCTTCGCAGATGGGGCCGAGGCTTGGGTCCGTCAGATGCGCGAGGAGGATCTCCGTCTGGAGCAACAAAAACCTAGGCGATTGGGCCGGGGGTCGGCGTCGCGATCAGTGACCATTACCTTCCCGATACCAACATTTTGGTCGATGCATTGAGCGGCAAACGCGGTCGTCGCCAATTGTGCCACTTACAAAGAAGAACCAATCTCGATAAAGATTGTCGATCGGTCCGTACTCTATTTACTGAATAGGCTAGATCGCGGACTTAACGTCCGTGTGAGCGAAGTCGTTTCCCTTATAAAGAAGCGGCAGGTTGTACTCTTTTGCTGTGGCATACGCGGCGCAATCGCAGATATTTAGAGCCGCGCGATGGCGTCCCTTCCCGTATTGCAGAAAGGCCAACCGGGCAATAGACGAAGTAGCCTGGGTGAAATCTTTGACCGTAATCTCGCCATCCCTGATGAATCGTCCGACGCGCTCGGATGTTGCCGCCAGAACGATGTAGCATTCGAGCAAATTGACGGCGGAAATATAGATTTCGCCTGCGTTTGCGATGGCCCTTAGATACTCTTCGAACCCTGCTTCCTGCCGGAGAACGGCCACGGCGGCTGAAGTATCGAGGACCACTAAAATTTAAAACCCAATTCGCGATTCAAATTCTCGGACATGTCGGCAGACTCCGGATCGCCGGCTAGCCAATCGTAATGTTGTTTCGGAATCTCTTCCACTGGCTGTGCCGGAACTGGACCAAGCCACTTCATAATCCGTTCGAATCGTTCCTGAGATGTTGCCCGGCGGTCAACTTGGCCAATCTCACGCCTCAACAATTCACGAAGTGCACCGGTCTTCGACATATGCATAATTTCGGCATATTGATTGATAAGTGTGGATGTCTCCTCGTCTTCAATATACGTCGGCATAGCCATATGGGACCATATTGTCCGTGGTATGTCAAATGAGGGGGTGGCGTGGGGCGAACTCACCTGACGAGGATCTCGGGATTACTCAAGTTGGCGGAAGCTAATGAGAGTCGAACTCACCCGCGACGACAAAAGTGCCGCACTCCGGTTTTGAAGACCGGGCCCTGCACCGGCAGAGTTTAGCTTCCGACTGTTATCGTAGCGTCTTCGACTTCCGCGAAGAGCCGGTTGGAAATCGCATACAGCAGTTCGTCAAGCCCGCTGCCCGTCACAGCGGAAATGGCATGAAATTCAAGCTCGTGCTCGTGCGCTTTGGCCCTTACGGCCTGAATGCGCGATTCGTCCTGGCAAGCGTCGATCTTACTCGCGACTACGATCATCGGCTTGCTAACGAGTTCCTCGCTGAAGCTCCTAAGCTCTGCCATGATCACGTCGAAGTCCTCACCGGGATCGCGTCCGCTGAAGTCCGACACGTCAATCAGATGGATCAGCAGTTTCGTACGTTCAATGTGGCGAAGGAACTGAATGCCTAATCCGTGGCCTTCATGCGCGCCCTCGATCAGGCCTGGAATATCAGCCATTACGAAGGTACGGTCGCCCACCTGCACTACTCCAAGATTCGGTTCGAGAGTTGTGAACGGATAATTGGCGATTTTCGGTTTGGCAGCGGAGAGCCGCGAAATGAGAGTCGATTTCCCTGCATTCGGAAATCCAACAAGCCCGGTATCGGCCAGCAATTTCAATTCAAGCCGTAATTTGTGCGCCTCGCCCGGGTGACCGTCGTCGTGTTCCGTCGGAGCCTGGTGGGTCGAAGTGGCAAAACGAGCGTTGCCCTTTCCTCCGCGGCCACCTTCCGCAACCGTGAAGCTCTGACCGAGCGCCGTGAAATCGTACAACTCATCGCCCGTTTCCGCGTCGTAAACGACTGTGCCGATCGGAACAGGCAATTCAATAGAGTGCCCATCGCGGCCCGTGCGTTGACTACCCTCTCCGTGGCGGCCTCGCTCGGCCGTATGCTCAGGATTGAACCGGAAGTGCAGAAGCGTGTTGTGATGTACGCTTGCGACCAGCACAATATCGCCGCCGCGCCCGCCATCGCCGCCGCTCGGACCGCCTCGGGGGACAAACTTTTCACGCCGGAACGCCAAACAGCCGTTGCCGCCGTCTCCGGCCTTCACGGAAATAATAACTTCATCAATAAACACGGTAGAACCTTGGAGGAGGGAATCAGGAACAGCAGGCTAGAGGCGGGGAACAGAAGCTTGCAGAGGGCGGTTGAACGCCCCTTCGAAAAACAGTTAGCTCTGAAGAGCGATGATATTGACGAACTTGCCCATGCGTCCACGGTCGCGAAACTCAACAGTTCCAGGAACCGTAGCGAACAGCGTATCGTCTTTGCCCAATCCGACATTCTTGCCCGGCTTGTACCGAGTCCCGCGCTGGCGCACGATGATCGAGCCTCCAGTCACCACCTCACCCGAAAAAACCTTGATGCCCAGACGCTGCGCATTAGAGTCGCGCCCATTTTTAGAGCTGCCTAAACCTTTTTTATGTGCCATTGCAAATACCTTCCAGTTGGCTCGGATTCTAAGCCAGGATCTCCTGAACTTGCACTCGCGTGTAGTTCTGACGGTGACCCTTAGTGCGCTTGTACTGCTTCTTGCGTTTGAACTTGAACACCAGAATCTTGTCGCCCCGGCCATGAGCCGAAATCTTCCCACGCACACGGGCAGTCTTGAGAGCGTCGCCAAGTACGAGCTCGTTCGCTTCGTTAGAAAGGGCCAATACCCGGTCGAACTCCACGTCAGTGCCTACATCTCCGGCGAGCGTGTCGATTTGAATAACTTGACCAGGCGCGACACGATACTGTTTTCCGCCCGTTTCAATCACTGCGTACATTAAACTCTACCTTTGGTTGGTGTGCGATTCCAGTGCGGTACAACGGCAGCCTTCGGGCACACTGACAGTGCCCGCCTGGAACCAGCCTGAACCTTTTTATAATAACCTATCGGCTCAAGCCATAAGCTTCAATGGCCGTGCCGGACCAGATTCTATCCCGTTCCGAGTCCGTCAAGTGCGAGATCGCGCGTGTGACTACGTCCACCCATCGCCGATAGCTGGCGGCTGCCAGGCAGACAGGCCAATCCGAACCGAACATCAGGCGTCCAGGCGTGAAAGCATCAATCACCACATCGATATACGGCCTCAATTGCGCCTCAGTCCAGCGCGTATAATTCGCCTCTGTGACGAGTCCCGAAATTTTACAATACACATTAGGACGCCTAGAAAGGCTCTCGATATTTTCGCGCCACGGAGAAATCACTCCGTCGCGAACGCGCGGTTTCGCCAGATGGTCAACCACAAACACCTGGTTCGAGTGACGATCGACAAATTCAATAGTCTGCGGAAGATGACGTTCGAAGATCAAAATGTCATAGGCCAGTTTGAACGGCTTCAGCGCCCGGATTCCATGATTGAAATCCTCGCGCAGCATGTAAAACGGATCAGTCTCGTCATGCAAAATGTGGCGAACGCCGCGGAGTTTGGGATGCGAGGCAACGGTAGGGAGCAATCTGTTCAGGTCTGGATGGATCAGCGGAACCCATCCCACGACGCCACAAATCCACTCATGCCGATCCGAGTAGTTCAGCAATTGCCAGGTTTCGTCCAGCGATTGGCGCGCCTGAACTGAAACAACGCCACTGATTCCCGTTTCCTTTATTTCAGGTGCCAGATCCTCCGGGAGAAAGTCTCGCCGCAGGACGTCTTTCCCCTCTCCAATCCAGGGATACTCGACCGGATTGAAATTCCAAAAGTGCTGATGCGAGTCAATCATCATTCTCAGGAAGGCCGGAGGGCCAAATCGTGTCCCGCACCGGAGCTACTATTTCGTCAATCTCGTCCAGGAGTTCCTGATCGATCGCATTGCCGAGCGCCGCCACATTATCTTCCACTTCAGCCCGCCGTGGCATTCCCACCAAAGTGGAAGCTATCAGCGGATGATTCGCCGTGAACCGGATTGCGACAACCACCGGATCGACACCGCGCGACTCACAAAGCGCAACAACTCTCGCACCTGCTTCTTTAACTTCAGCCTGAGCGGGGTGCCACGGGGGCGGTCCCTGCTTCGTGAGAATCCCCATGTGTACCGCAGCCGCCCCAATCAGCCCAAGATTGTGCTTTTCGACTACCGGAGTTAGCCAGCGGTCCAAATCGCGGTTCAGCAGGTTGTAGCGGCAATACGTCAGTACAAAATCGACTCGCGCCCGCTCCGCCACGTCCGCCAAAATCTTCAACGGCAGACCGGAAATTCCGATAAACCGCGCTTTCCCGGACTCCTGGACCTTTCGCATTGCCGGGATTGTTTCACTGATGATCCGCTCACGGTCGCCGAATTCGATGTCATGCGCAATCAGCAGATCCACATAATCCGTTTGCAGCCGCCCGAGCGATTCATCGATACTGCTTTGAACACGCTTAGCCGAAAAGTCAAACTGGTTCTTGTCATAGCGCCCCAGCTTGGTTGACAAAACGATCTGCTCTCGTCTACCGACGAGCGCCGCCCCCAGTCGCTCCTCCGATAACGTGCGTCCATAGTACGGCGATGTGTCGAAGAGATTTATGCCTCGGTCAATCGCGGAATGGACGGCGCGTTCGCCCTCCCCGGGGTCAATCGTTCCATAATCGTTCCCGAGCGGCGCGGCCCCAAACCCGAGCACCGACACACGAAGGCCCGTCTTCCCTAGAACTCGATATTCCATGTTTGCTAAGCGTTCACTTCCACCAGAATTTTAGTAAATGACTGGGGCGCTTCACTCCAGCGCTTCAAATATTCCCCAGCCGCGTCCAACGGCACGGTGATTGAAATAGTCTCGTCCACCGGAAAGCGGTGTTCCGACAGCATCTGAATCACGGCGGGAAATTCAGTCAGCGAATTTCTCGATCCCAGAATGTCGAGTTCTTTGTGGACGAACGATTTTGTTTCGTAGCTCACCGGTTCTTTCGCCCACCCGATGTAGACGACGCGCCCGGTGTGCGCCACCTCCTCAACGGCTAACCGGTAAGTATCCGGCACGCCGACGGCTTCAACGATCACATCCGGACCCAGGCCGCCGGTGAGTTCCTGCAATTGCTCATGAACCGATTGCGTCCGGGAATTAATAACGTGTTGCGCGCCGGCGCGCTTGGCCAAAGCCAGTTTGTCGTCGTCCAGGTCGATCGCAATAGCCGTCGCTCCCTTCCCAGCAGCCGCCGCCAAGACACCCAATCCAACTGTCCCGCAGCCGATGACTGCAACTGTGTCAGCTCCGGTTACGCGGCCTCGTTCCGCCGCATGGAATCCTACGGCCAAAGGTTCAACGAGCGTTAGTTCTCGAATAGAGAGCCCTTTAGCCGCGTAAACCTTCTGCCAAGGCGCGGTGAAATAAGACTTCATCGCGCCATCGCGCTGAACGCCCAGAGTCTCGTTGAACTTGCAGGCATTCGTCCTTCCACGACGGCAGGACGCGCACCTCCCACAGTTCGTATTCGGGTAAACGGTAACGTCCACACCGGCCTCGAATTCGACGGGAACGTCTTCACCGGCGTCTACAACGGTGGCGGCAATTTCATGTCCCGGTATGCGCGGATAGGAGACCAAGGGGTTCTTACCGCGGAACGTGCTCAAGTCGGTTCCGCATAACCCGATCAGCCGGGTTTGAAGCAGCAATTCGCCCCGCGCCGGTTTCGGCTGCTGCAACTCTGCAACTTCACACGTACCCGGCTCAACGATATAGAAGGCTTTCATATTTGTTTCGCGGAAGACTAATAGAATTTTGCGAGTGCAAAATGATAGTGTATCGATCTAGGGGATCAACTGGGAGGGCGTAAGTCAAGCGTCCAAACCGCTCCATCGCAAGTTAGCAGAAAATCGACATGAAAGACGCGGTAAATCCGAGAGGCTTCCTCGGACAGGTAGCCGGAGGCACACTGGCCGTGTCCTTGGGAACCAAGCTTGCCACTGCCCGCGCGATCGGTGCAAACGACCGCATCCGGATCGGCATTATCGGTGCCGGCGCGCGCGGCCAGGAGGATCTGAAGCATGCCATTGCGGTGCCTAACGTCGAGTGTGTTGCGATGGCCGATGTCTACACCCGCAGGCACGATGAAGTGCGTAGATTCGTGCCGAAAGTGGAGGCTTACACAAATCATCACAAGCTGCTGGAGCGCTCGGACATCGATGCCGTGATTGTCGCTTCGCCGCTCCACCTCCATGAACTCCATTTTCTTGACGTTCTCGCCGCCGGCAAGGACCTGTACAGCGAAAAGACCATGACCTGGTCTATTCCAGAAGCGGTGAAGTGCCGTGATGCCGCGAAAAGATCGAGCCAGATCACGCGCAAGCAGCCCAATGCGCCGGTGGAGATTGGTTACAAGTCCGCAGTGGCGGTTTTGATGGCCAATATCTCCTACCGTGAGAAACGCCGCGTCACCTTGGAAGAAGCGCCGGCGTATCAGCCAAAATATGCGTAGGCGGGTACAATTCGGCATGCTCAAGCGGCTTGTTTCACTTTGCATTCTTTGCGGCACTCTCGCAGCGGCGCAGCGGTATGAACCCAATTGGAAATCGGTGAATAGCCGGCCCACGCCGTCCTGGTTTACCGACGCGAAGTTTGGAATCTTCATTCACTGGGGCGTGTACTCCGTCCCTTCCTTCGCCCCGGTTCTTCCAAATAACCTCGCGTATGCGGAATGGTATTGGCACGCGATTACAGAAGGTCAAAAGCCAGGTGCCAATCCAGTCGATGCAGGCTCCTGGGTCTTCCATAAACGGGTTTACGGAGCCGGATTCCCGTATCAAAACTTTGCGCCGATGTTCCGCGCCGAGCTTTTTGATCCCGATCATTGGGCCGACGTTTTTGCACAGTCGGGGGCCAAGTACGTCGTGCTGACCTCGAAGCATCACGAAGGTTTTGCCCTATGGCCAAGTCACGAAGCGTCGAAGACCTGGGGCCGCCCCTGGAATGCTGTTGAGATAGGGCCGCATCGCGATCTGTTGGGCGATCTATCGGCGGCCGTGCGCCGCAAGAACATCAGAATGGGTTACTACTATTCGCTTTACGAATGGTACAACCCGCTCTGGCTTTCGGATAAGAAGCGCTACGTCTCGGAGCACATGATTCCGCAGTTCAAGGATCTGGTGACACACTACCGGCCCGACATCATCTTTGCGGATGGCGAGTGGGAACTTCCCTCTTCGGAATGGCGCAGCCCGGAACTCCTCGCGTGGCTCTTTAACGATTCTCCGGTGAAGGACAAGGTTGTCATTAATGACCGCTGGGGCAAAGAGACTCGCCACACCGATGGCGGTTACTGGACCACCGAGTACACGGCGGGAATGAGCAACGCGGACCACCCCTGGGAAGAGAGCCGCGGCATGGGTTTCTCCTATGGCTTCAATCGCGACGAGCAATTGAAGGACTATCACACGGGCCGCCAATTGGTTCTGATGCTAGTGGACACCGTCAGCCGCGGAGGCAACCTCCTGCTCGACATTGGCCCCACCGCCGACGGACGCATTCCGGTCATTATGGAAGAGCGGTTGCACGAGATTGGAAATTGGCTCAGCATCAATGGGGAAGCGATCTATGGGACGAAGCCCTGGAAGCAGTCGCGGCAGTGGAGCGCGGGCCAGCAGCCGGAAGTGGATTACAACCAAAGATTCAAGACGCCCTACGACGTCTCGAAACTCGCGGAAAGCCCAGAGCCTGGGAAAGCTGCCATTGATGCATTCTTTACGGAGAAACCATCGGGCGTGTATGCGATTCTGCCGCGCTGGCCCGGAAGGCAGTTCACGATTAAGCAATTCGATGCGTCGGGGCTGAAGTCAGTCACGCTGCTCGGTCTCGATCGCCCCTTGCAGTGGAAGGTGAATGGCGATTCCGTTTCGGTCGAATTGCCGGAAGTTCCAGCGAAGCTGATGAGTCAACCGGCCTGGGTTCTGAAACTGGCCGAGTAGCGGCTTTTTCTGGGCGGGAGTGGCAAATTGTTGAGGCTTGAGTGCCAAGAGGTACTTCGCAAGTGGACTGATACGCAAGAGGGTTTCGGGAAGCATTCGGGCAGTCAGATCAGCTCCCGACGGAGCCTCACGCCGGATATAGGCGCCCTGGATCGAACGTCGGGCCTTGTTAGAACGATTCACCGTGTGTCCGTGCCAGACTGACCCGTTGAATACGATCATGGAACCAGCCGGACCGCACGCCAGAACTTGTCCGGGATGATCTGCCTTTCGGTTGCCAACCAGGTCGCTGGGGACTGCGGGCCACAGGTGTGATCCCGGTATGAAACGAGTCACGCCGTTGTTTTCTCTGAACTCGTCCACCATGAAGATGAAGCCGACCATGGTCCAGCCGTCATTGTCGCGCTCGTAATCGACGTGAAGATTCTGAGCCGGCAAAGCTTGCCGTAGTGTCCGCGCATGCATCGTGCTAAGCCCGAAGGGCTTATTGAGGATGTGGCAACATGCCTTGAGAACGGGCGGGTGGACGTACAGTTCGTCGAACTCCGGGCCACGATTGACGAAGTCACCGACGCGCGTCGTCGAACTTGCAACCTTGACGTCATCGGGAGCAGCGCTGTCTATTGCTGCGTCATAGGCATTGACCAAATGAGCGAGGTTCTCGACCGCCACCGGACCCGGTATTACTGTGAACCCATCCTCATCCAACTCCTGCCGAGCACCGGCACAGAGTTCGAAACTATCCATCATCGCGCTGAAGCAGTCCTGCATCTAAATGCCCTATTCAGAGGAATATTCACGCTTTACGGAGAATATATAACAGATGGTTTAGCACTCAAAGATGCACGTTTGCTTTCGTCGTGGACCCAGGACGGCTGGCGCGCAAAAGCTTCACGTCACTCAAGCCTACCTTTCAATGGTGGAACGGGGGACACGGCCTGTGTCGCCGAAGTTCTGCTTTTCGCGCACTGGAGGTCTTCGATGTGCCGCCGACAGCGTTGCCGCCCGAATAATTCAACGTCAATCCTGTATTTCAATTCTTCTCGACGCAGCCAGCTCCCATTTAGGATGCAGTGATAAAGTCAGCGGAACCGGTCGCAAAGTATGAATAGGAACTCACTGCGGAATTCCCGGCGGTCTGGCGCACAATTCCGTTTGGACTTTACAGGGATTGTAGGCGATTCAACAAGAACATCAGATCGCCCATTCCCATGCCCCGTCGTGTTATATCCGTGCACGCACCGAAATGGACCCGCGCTCACTCGTCCGGTTCGATGTAACCGATCCCACAATCCCCATGTACTCATTAGAAAACTTCAGAGCCGGCGCCGAGATGCGGAATTACACCAGTCCAAGGCGTTGGACTCAGGCGTTACTCCGGTTAGCGTCCGGTTATCGACCGCTAGTTAACCCTCTTTTCACATCTAAAGGCCCGCTGTCGTGTTACAGTCGAGACCGCCTCGGGACTCGCGACCGAAACATCGGCAACCCGGCCCAAGAGGCCAACGAACCTTATAAAGGCGGAAGAAAACATGCGCTTGGCGCGTCAGTCTGCACGAAAGACACTGCTTATTACTATGCACCGTCTGGTCGGTTTCCACCCCGATCCGGGCTCAGTCGTTTCTCGGTTCCATCACCGGCTCGGTCCAGGATCCCAGCGGTTTGGCCGTGGCGCAAGCGACAGTGGTTGCCAAAGAAATGGCAACCAACGTCGAACACTCCACCCTCAGCAACTCGACAGGTAACTACCTGTTTGCCGACCTCTTGCCCGGCTCTTACCGGATCACAATCTCGGCGCCAGGTTTTAAGGCAGCAGCCAGTGAGAATATCGCACTGACCGCCCAGGCCGTGCAGCGTTTCGACGTTGCCCTTCAGATTGGATCGCCCTCCCAGAGTGTTGTCGTGCAAGCAACCGCCCCGACGATGAATACGGAAAATGCCAATATTGCCGACAGCGTTACTCGCCATGAGATGGAAAACTTACCTGTCAATTCCCGAAGCACCTTTAATTTCCTCTACCTGAATTCGTACAACGTGGGAGCGATAGGGAGTGGCAATTCCCTTGGTGGTCTTCGAAGCGAGGACACGAACTTCACCCTGGACGGAATCACTTCGAATAACAACGTCTATGGCGGCCAATCGGGAAACCAGTTTGAGATGTCGCTGGAGGGCGTGGGCGATGTGAAGCTCCTTATCAGCAACAACTCCGCGGAATTTTCCGATGTCGCGACCGTCATGGTCACCAGCCGGGCCGGCCAGAACCAGTTTCACGGCAGCGCGTTTTTTCTCACTGACAACTACAGCTTAAATGCTTCGGATTTCTTCACCCATGCAAATCTCTCCGGCGCCATTGACAGGCAGTACGGAGGCAGTTTCGGCGGCCCGGTTCTTATCCCGAAACTGTACAACGGGCACGACAAGACCTTTTTCTTCTTTTCGTGGGAAGCCGTTACCTCTCCGACCGGCTACAACGTCCTCGCGTATGTACCGACGGACGCGTATCGGAGCGGTGATTTTTCAGCACTTTCGAAGATCATAAAAGATCCCTCCACCGGACAGCCATTCCCGGGGAACATGATTCCCGCAAACCGAATCAGTTCGGTTTCGAACGCCATGCAAGCGGCCCTGATTCCCTCGGCGAACAATTTTGCGGGTAGTATCCGCAACGACTACAAAGCGTTCAATCCGGCAACGGCCGCCGACAATCGCTATCAGATTCGTCTCGACCAAAACCTTTCCGACAAGGACAGCCTCTCAGGCCGCTTTTCCTTCCGCCCCACGAATTCCTCGCATTCTCTTGACAGCAGCTATCCCGATCTCTACTACGACAACACAAGGTCAACCTACAACGCCTATATCTCGGAAACACATATTTTTGCGCCTACGGTTCTGAATGAATTCCGGATCGGTTATTCGCGCGATCATCAGTCCTATACGCCGCAACAGGATGGCAACGCACTGCTGAAGCAGTTCGGCATCACCGACATTAGCCCTAGTTCTTTCCCGGGTACGCCAACCGTAAAGATAAGCGGCTTTTCGCCGATCAGGAACCAGCCGTATAATTTCTCGATCTCAGAGGCCTACGAGCTGCTGGATAACTTCACTGTAGTGAAGGGACGGCACGCGATCAAAATGGGGATCTCGGAGCGTTACAGCCGGCCAAACCAGAGTTTTATCCCCGTCGATCCGACCTACTCGGGCGCATCGGACTACGGAGTGTTTTCTTTTAATGGCTTTGCCACGGGTTATTCGTACGCCGACTTCTTATTGGGAATTCCAAACTATACGGTGAACTCCACCAGAGCGCCAAATTCGTACGAGCGATGGGTTGATACGGGAGCTTATATTCAGGATGACTTCCATATCTTGCCGAAGCTCACTATCAACCTGGGCCTCCGCTGGGAATTTCAACAAGCGCCAACGAACACACGGGATTTTCGCGCGACGATCGATTTGAAGAATGGAGATATCGTTGTGCCCACCGCGGCGCAGGAAAAGTTGTTCAGTCCCTTTTTTCCTTCCGTCCCCGGTGTTGAGACTGCGGCGCAAGCCGGTCTCCCATCACGGTCCTTGCTTCATAGCCGGTACTTGGACTTTGCGCCGCGCTTCGGTTTTGCCTGGGAGTTCATGCCGAAGACCGTGCTACGAGGAGGGTACGGCATATATTACTCGCACCTCATTTCCACTCTTACTACTTACTTCGAAGGCGGTCCGTTTCAATCTTCGGAGGTCTACTACAACTCCGTTTCAAACGGCGCGCCTTTATTTCAGTTCCCGAATACGTACAACCCCGCGGCTGGCGCTGCGAATGGGCCCTCCACAGTGAACGCGGTCGATTCAAAGCTGAAGACGCCCTACATACAACAGTGGAACCTCACGTTGGAACGCCAATTGTTTTCGAATATAGTGGTTCGCGCGGGGTATCGCGGCTTTCAAAGTGTTCGTCTTCCGCAGACTACGGATTACAACGCGCCGCCCGCGAGCGCGAATCCGGCCAATCAGAACTATTATCTGTACCCGCAGTATTCCTACATCTTTTACGTTTCAAACGGCGGAAACCAAAAATTAAATGCGCTGGATCTTTCGATCGAACGAAAGATGACTAGCGGGGTTACTTTCCAGGCGCAATACACTCTGGCCAAGAATCTCAACAACGTTGGCGATGGCGATCTAAATTTCGGCGAACCCAGTTCTCTCTTCGACTACAACAACCGTCATCTCGAGAACGCTAATACGTCGTTTCAGCCGCGGCAGCGTTTTGTCGCCAATACCATTTATGAACTCCCGTTTGGACCGGGGAAGCGATACGGCTCCAATACCGGAAAATTCCTGGGCGCGGTCATCGGGGCTGGCAACCCAGCGCGGTAATCGTCTGGCAAACGGGCCAATTCTATACCCCGGTCTACAGCGGGGCGGACATTACCAACACCCGCGAAGTCGGCCTCGGGATACAACGTCCGGATTGCATCGGCAATCCCAACCTGGCTCATCCAACCATAGACAACTGGTTTAACGAAGCCGCCTTTGCAATTCCCGCTGCCGGCACGTATGGAAACTGCGGCCGCGGCATCATCGTCGGACCCGGTATTGTAAACGTGGATCTTGGGGTGATGAAAAACTTCCGGTTTAAGGAACGCGCCAATCTGCAATTCCGCTTAACGGCAACGAATGCCCTGAACCATCCGCAGTTTGCCGGCCCACAGGCGTCCTACAGCCCGTACCCGTATGTCGAAGTGATCGATAACACGGATACTACTATTGCAAGCACCGCTGGCAGCAGAGCGGGACAGGGTGGCGGAAACCGCGCCGTCCAGGTAGGCATGCGGTTCGACTTCTGATGTGGAGGACGCGGCAGGCTACTGCTGGGCCTCGGGGGTTTCGTGTTCGAGTGTCAGCACGTGATGCAAAACATAGGTGATCTCGACGGGGGCCCATTTGTAGTAACGGCTTCGGATCAACACCTGGTAATAAGCGGGAATCTCGCCGGAAGGCAGCCGGATGTGCCGCAGCAAGTCGGCAGCATACACTTCCGACGTCACATATTCCGTCGCCGCAAGCGTACCGGGTAAGCCTGATCCGGCCAGCACGACGATATGACCGTCTCTGTTAATACCCGGCAGGCAGCTGATTAGAGAATAAGCGAATCCGGAGTGGGTCTGAGCGGTTTCTTCATCCGCGAACACGGTGGACTCGCCGGGCCGGGGCCGGAGATTTCGCACTCCGGGAGGTTCCAGCACCAGGTCTTGTTGCACAGGCAAGTCCATTACCTGCAGATTGGATTTGGGCGGTCCGGCGAAGATGACATTGTTGGATCCAATCTGGCTCCAGGAGAGATCCGTGCTGTTTGCCAGTTGCAATCCGGGAATTCGAGGCGACAGTACCTTGCCCAGAATAAAGGTGCTATCCAGTTCGCCGAGCGTGGTGAAGACGTACCACGGCTCGGGTCTGACTCCCGGAAACGCCAATTGCAACCGCTTCAGCGCGCCGGAGCGAAGTGCTTGCTCCCAGGTGTTGGCTTCGGGATAGCGGTAATAACCGTGATCGCCGAATTTCATGAAGAGCGAGGTGCCCGCAGCGATGAGTACTGGCTTGCCGTTTCCGAGCAGAGGGGCCCAAAACGCTTCCACGCTGGGTGGTAGTTTGCCCGCATTGGCCGCAGCGTCCTTCAGCCGCCAAAGGGATACCCCCCAGACAACACAAAACACGGCAGCGATGACAAAGGCAGCGAAGGAGGCGATTGCTCCATAGCGCCACCAGTTGTTAGACACTTCGGGTGCGGCTTTTTCCGCCAGTTCCCGATGCGAGAAGACGAGCTTGAAGTGACCCTTCGGAAAGTCGATCTGAATAGGATCGGTACGGCCGTCGGCGAAATAATACTCGGTGATCTTTTGGCGCAGCTTGCCCGTCTGGAAACGGACGGTCGAATCACGCCGGGGGTCATAGGACTCCGGTTTACCAATTCCCTCGACGCCGACGGTGTATTCTTTCAACTCGTCCGCCTCGCCGTCCAAAGACTTCTCCGCCAGATACAGGAACAGACGGCGTTGAAGCTCGGACGCCCGGAACAGATCGCTGCCAACAATTCTATGGATCTGAGCGCGGGCGTCATCTTCCGAAAGCTTCACCGAAAACATTGTATTATCCGCTGTGGCTGCCCCGGTTAACGTAAGCTATTTATGCAGCTGCGCTTGTGCTCGATCGTTTGGGACTTCCCCCGCATTTGCAAGCTGATTTCTCTAACTTGCTGCCGTGACGAGCTCGCCTTCGGACCGCAAGGTGTATAGCGTCAGGATTGCCGAAGGAGGGTAGAATTGCGCGGGTGGGTGACTATGGAGCACAAGTTGAGGAAAGTAGCCCGGTAGTTCGTAAACGCTGCGCCGTTACACCCGATCTATGCGGCGGGTCACTTCAGTCTACGGTTTGCCCGTGATGGGGGGAGCTATCCGGAAGCGATTTGGCCTGCTGAGCCTTCCCGGTCCAAAAAGATTCGTGTACGATAAGGCAGCTAGACAGAGATGGAGCCCGGATTGCCCCGATTTCAGCCGATCTTCTATGGGCTATTGCTGTTCCCCTCGTTGTTGATTTCGCAAGAAATTCACAGTCATAACGCTCCTGAAAAACTCGGAGCCGTGTCATTTCCAATCTCCTGCGCAGCAGGTGTTCAAGAGCAATTCAACCGCGGTGTAGCCCTACTGCACTCGTTCGCATACAGCGCTGCGGAAAGTGCTTTCGGGGCCGTGGCAGAGAAGGACCCGCAGTGTGCGATGGCGCATTGGGGAATAGCCATGACTTATTTTCATCAGCTTTGGGAGCCGCCGCTATCACCTTCGACAATCCCGGCCGGTGAAGAAGAGATTGGGCGAGCACAAGCGCTCCGGGCTGGCTCGGAGCGTGAGCGCAAGTTCATAGATGCCTTAGCTTTGATGTATCAGGGCAATGCCGACGTTCCCTACGCTGTGCGGGCGTCGGGTTACGAGCGCGCGATATGCGATTTAGCCGCAAAGAACCGAGAAGATCCCGAAGCACAGGTGTTCTGCGCCCTCGCCCTCCTCGCGAACGCATCCCCGTTAGACAAATCGCACACAAAGCAGAAGAGGGCGGCGGAGATACTTGAGCCACTTTCGCTTGCTTATCCGCAGCACCCCGGAATCTCTCACTACCTCATCCATGCTTACGATAATGCGGAACTCGCACCGAGGGGGTTTCTCGCTGCAAGGGCGTACTCCAAAATTGCGCCTTCAGCCCCGCACGCATTGCACATGCCCTCGCATATCTTCACGCGCCTCGGGCGCTGGGACGATTCTATTACTTCCAATATTGCGGCACGGGACGCCGCACACCAGCAGGGCGATACAGGAGAAGAGCTGCACACAATGGACTATCTCGTCTACGCATATCTGCAATGCGGCCGCTACTCAGAAGCGGCTCAGGTCTTGCAGCAACTGCGTGGGATGTCAAAACTGGATGTTGGTGATTTCAAAGCAAGCTACGCCGCAACTGCAATTCCCGTTCGTTACGCCGTCGAACGGAAGCGATGGTACGACGCGGCGATCACCCGATCTCCCGTAGGAGCCCCACCGCAGGTTGTCGCAATTGCGGTCTGGGCTCGCGGGCTGGGACTCGCGCGAACTGCACGCGTTGCCGAGGCTTCCACCGAAGCTGACGGCTTGCGGTCCCTGGAAGAGCAGCTTCGCAGGTCAGGCAACAACTATTGGGCGACGCAGGTTAGCATTCTGACTCGCGAAATCGCCGCGTCGATCGCCCAGGCAGCGAACAAGCC
>JALYVD010000450.1 GCA_030853405.1 Acidobacteriota bacterium
ATGGGTTCAAGGCTGCCTTCTCCGCTGTAACCAGGGAAGTCGATGCGAAGAATTCCAACGTCTTCGCTTGAACCAGTGCTCTTCACGTGCGAAGGCGTGCCACCACGCTCCTCCGCCCACTGCCGTATTACGTCGTGTTCTCTCGTTGTCTTCGATAGGTTTGACATGATTCTCCCTTACTGCCGATCTTTGCAACTACGATATCAGAATCAGAGGGCCAAAAAACGTTAGCATTTTTCAGCTTAAGTCTCGAAACATGCCGCACCGGGACGAGTCCCACTTGTGGCGGGCTCGCGGTTCGTACGAGATCGGGCGACGCGATGCACGCGCAAATGAGGCTTATCTTATGAAACTCTTCAGTACTGAATTCAACTCATTGCAAGATCTCCTGGTCCAACAGTTGGAAGATCTCTACGACGCGGAGAAGCGTCTGGTGAAAGCCCTTCCGAAGATGGCGGAAGCAGCCCATTCCAGTCTTTTGCGGCAAGCTTTTGAGGCGCATCTGACAGAGACGGAAGGACACGTTTCAAGACTCGAAAGAATCTTCAGCCAAATCCGCGTGGAACCGAAACGCGAGACATGCGAGGCCATGAAAGGCTTAATCGCTGAAGGCGAGGAAATGATCGGAGCAAAGGGAAATCCAGACGTTAAGGATGCCGCTTTGATCGCAGCCGCGCAGCGGGTGGAACACTATGAGATGTCCGGATATGGAAGTGCCCGCACTTTCGCGCAGCGTCTAGGGCACACCGATGTGGCCAACACGTTGCAGCAGACGTTGAATGAAGAAGTCGGCGCGGACCAAAAACTGACGCGGATCGCCGAGAGTTCCGTCAACGTGCAGGCTTCCGCAAGCACGGCTGCCCGTTAAGCCGTTTCGGATCACAATTGACGCAGTAGCACGCGATAAGACAAGTAGTCGAGGAAGAAGGCGTAAACTGTGATCCCAATGGCAAGGCCCGCCAGCACTCGCCACAGATTTTCGCGGGGTGAATTGGGTAGACCAGGAAGCCCCGCAAAGACTCCTACCAGAAACCCGCCGATCAGGCCGCCGATATGCGCCGCCATATCGATGCCCCCGAACAGGCTAAATATAAGTCCGAAGATGACATATTGCATGTAGTGGGCTCGAACCGCTTGCACCAGTGGATCGCTGCGGCGGCGGAAGCTCATGGACAGCATAATTCCGATCATTCCGAAGACGGCGGTGGAAGCTCCCAACGAAGGGACGCCCGGCGACCACATGGCGCTCAGAAGAAAGCCCGTGAAAATCGAGAACAGATACGCGACGATAAGCCGGCTCGTACCGTAGAACTGTTCGACTTCACTCACCAGAATGAACAGGCCGTAGGAGTTCATGGCGAGGTGAATAAACCCGGCGTGGAGGAATCCGGCGGTGATCAGCCGCCACCACTCCCCATGCGGAATTTTACAGCCAAGTAGCACGATCGTGTTGATATTCACGTCGCCAAATCCACTCAGCAGCGACTGGCCGGCTACGTGTGAGTTCACAAACAGCTCGATCAGGAAGAAGAAAACGTTGATGCTCAAAATCACCGCGCTGGTCGTATTCGCGCGCGGGAGGAGAGAAGACGCCAGTTGCGAAGCGCGCAGATCTATCGCTCTCGGACCCAGTTGTACGGCGCAATAAGGGCAGACGCGGTCGGTAATTTCTATGAAGGCCCGGCAGTTCGGGCACATACGGCGCTTTTCCACGGTCTTAATTGTAACGGCCCACACTCTTCATGCTGCTAAAATCTAGAATTCGATGGGAAAAACGGAGCAGGAGCAGCGCGACGAGCTGGTTCGCGTGTGCCGCCGCATTTACGAAAAGGGCTGGGTAGCAGCAAACGACGGCAACGTTAGTATTCGCCTTGACCGCGAGCGCATTCTTTGTACGCCGACAGCCATGAGTAAGGGCAGCGTTGAAGTGAGCGATTTGATTTTGTGCGACATGGAAGGTAACAAAGTAGAAGGGCATCGTGAGCGCACGAGTGAAATAGCCATGCACACGCTCATCTATTCCATGCGGCCGGATATCCACGCCGTGGTGCATGCGCATCCGCCCGTTGCAACGGGATTCGCTGTCGCGAGCCGCGCTCTCGATAAAGCGTTGCTTCCGGAGGTTGTCATTCAATTGGGTGCTGTCCCCCTCGCCCGCTACGGCCTGCCGGGGACGCCTGCGATAACGGAAGGGATGGTTCCCTTCATCCCAAATTACGACGCGCTGCTGCTGGAGAATCATGGCTGCACGGCCTATGGCGCGGACGTTTGGCAAGCGTTTTTCCGTATGGAAGTGGTCGAGCATTTTGCTCGGATTACTTTCGTTGCCGAGATGCTTGGTGGAGCGCGGCCGCTGCCCAGGGACGAAGTGGAGAAGCTCTTCAAGGCCCGTCAACGCTACAACGTAAATGCGCGGTCCGGAATGGAGCCTGGCATGCCAGTTGTAGCCGAGGATATTTTCCAGACAGAACCGTGAGGTCGGAACGTGCCAGCCGCCCTCAAAGCGTTGCTCAAGAATCTGGGGGATCAATCCCTAATCGCGCGCCTGAAGCGCCGAGATCCGGAAGCGGTGCAGGAACTTTCTCAGCGGTTTAGCGTTGTCCTGTTCGGGCTCGTCTTGAATATCGTAGGCGATCCGGGGACAGCCGAGGATCTCCTGGCGGAAGTTTTTGTGGAAGCGTCGAACCGAATCCAATCGATGCCCGGCGGCGACATCGCTCTAGGCCTTTGGATGTTGGCGTTGGCGCGAAACCACGCTCTCAGGTTCTTGGGGCCGCCGGGCAATGACGCGCGGAGTACGCTGACATCGCCGGTTCTGTTCAAGCGCGGCGCAGCGGGCGATTCCGAGGTCACACTTGTCGAGCATCAGGTCGACAGCATGAGGCGATTATTTCTCAATGCGTCTGAGGAGGAACGGCTGGCGCTCGAACTGGCCTGGTACGAGGGACTCTCTTTCGAGCAGCTTTCTGCAAAGTTAGGACAACCGGTAGAGCATATCCGGGCGCGTGTCGAGGCGGTGCTTGAATCGCTTAGAGCGACGGCCTTTTAGAACCTCCTCACCGCTCAGGCACGAATACCGCGGTCGTCAGCGCTGGCACATTGACAGCACCCGTTTCATCATCGATTGCCGATTTCCGCACGACGGGATCATGCGACTCCATCTGCACCGGATGGAGATGCAGCCGGAGTCTCTTCAGCGACTCGTGTTGAAACGTGATCGACTCCGTGGTGGCATTAAAAACCGCCACAATGTGCGTGTAGAGACCGTAGACCCCTCCATTGGCATCCAACTTCATCACAATGAGCCCCGGTTCTTGATGGACGCCGGTATTTAGGAAGTGCAAATTGTTCTGGATCTCCGTCAGCGTTTCCATGCGGAAAAGACGCGTACTCTGGCGTATGCGGAGGAACTCTGTATAAGCCCTTCGCGCGTGATCGATGTTGCCGTGATCGGGCGTGAGCGCCGCGTTCGCCAGCAGCGGCTGCATGATCGGCCAGTTGCTCTCATTTTCACTAGCGATCGGCAGTCCAATGCCCCAGTTTGCGGATTGATATGTGAAATCGATTTTGTTGAACCAGTCGCCCGAATCGTAGCTGTTGTTATCCATGTCCTTGGATCGCAGCAAATCGTCTCCGGCTTGAAAGAACGGTATTCCCTGCCCGAGCGCGATCAAGCTCATGGCGAGCACCTGTCGGCGGGTACGCATTGCGATATCATCGCCGCCGCTGGGGGTCGTACCCGGTACAGCGGACTTCAACTGCACGGCATCAAACAACGTTTGATTGTCGTGAACGGAACAGTAATTCACGTTCTCGATGGGGCTCGCGGTATAACCGACGCCTTGCCCCGAGTAGTCGATCTGACACGCCTTCTTTGTCTGACCGGTATACGTTTCCAACCTGAAATCTCGCAGATTTCCCGCGAGTCCGGCACGAATCCAGTCGGTGCGCAGTAGGAGTTCCTTCCGCTGGTCCGCTGCGGTCTGCCGTTGGTTTGTATAGAAACTTGAGTCCGTGAATAATCCCGTCGCGAAGCCCTGAATGCGCTGATCGTCAAACGGGCCGCCGCCGCGGATGGCGTCGCGAATACGATCGTTGAACATACCAATACCAGCGCCGTACATATTCACCTGGTCGGCATTAGGGCCGAGCTGGTTATTTCCGGTCTCACCGAAATTCCAGCCTTCGCCGTAGAGATAAATCTTCGAGCCATCCACGCCATCGTTTTCGAGCGTCAGCTTCGCTAGAGCGTCCCGGATGTGCTGCATATTGTAAACGAAATGGAAGCCCATTAAATCGAAGCGAAAGCCGTCAATCTTGTATTCTTTGGCATGGTGCACGACGGCATCGATCATAAGCTTTTCCATCATTTTGTGCTCGCTGGCGGTATCCGCGCAGCAACTGGAATTCCCGACATTGCCGTCTGCATCAAGCCGGTAATAGTAGTTCGGAACGATCTTATCCAGTACGGAATTCGGAGCCTGCCCGCTTGAATTCGTGTGATTGAAAACAAGATCCTGCACTACTCGTAGCCCGGCTTTATGCAGCCCCATCACCATCTGCCGATACTCCCTTACACGCTGGCCGGGATCGCGGGCATACGCGCCTTCTGGAGCGAAATAATGCACTGGATCATAGCCCCAGTTGTAATCGTCCGAACTCCGCACAGCCGCTATCTTTGCCTGCTGCTCCTGGCTGTCGCGCGGCAAACCGCTAAGGTCACCTGGGGATTTCCATGTGGACTTGTCCTCATTGACGCTGGCGAAGTGAAACGTAGGCAAAAGATGGACAGCTTTCAGTCCCGCGTCGGCAAGCTGCCGAAGGTGGCGCATGCCATTCGAGTCCGGGTCTGTAAAGGCCAGATAGGTTCCACGATGCTCCTCCGGCACGCTTTCATCCGCGGTGCTGAAATCGCGCACGTGCAATTCGTAAACCGACAAATCGCTCTTCGACAGGAGATCCGGCGGGCGATGCTTGTCCCAGTTATCTGGCTTGTTGCGCTCGGAACCAACATCGGTGATCCGCGCCTTCGTGCCGTTTAAAGCGAGATCCGCGGAATAGGGATCGGTCACAATGTTTTCGACGATCTGGTGGAGACTCGTCACATAAACTCGAACGGACAGCAGATAGTATTTTCCGACCCACGAATCCTCGCCTTGGGCACGCCATACGCCGTTCTCCTCGGACATAGAAATGGTTGCGGCCGCGGCCGTATCCTTCTCGCCATCGAACAGGAGCAACTTCACCGATTGCGCGGTAGGAGCCCAAACCCCGATAGCTACGCCATTGCGCTCGAAAGTAACGCCCAGCGGCCCGGAGTAGTAGAAAAGATCGTCCAAGACGCCTGCATATTGCACCCCGGTGAGATACTTTACGGCGCCGCCGTTATCGGTCGCTACCAACGCAATCTGCCCTTTCAGAATCCGCTTAAGCGTGCTGGCCGCGACACTTGAAGAAATTTGGAATACCGCAGAGTCAACAAGCTGCGGATACCGTTTGGCTTGAGCGGTCGTGAGTCCTGCTGGAGTGGGCGTGAGCGGGATGGAATTATCTCCGCTCGCAAGCGAGTAATTCCAACTAACTTGAAAATGCTGCGCCTGGATCGTGACAGTTTTCCTGTCGATCCAGAAGGCCTGGAGCCGAGTTGGTTTGCCTGGAATCACTCAAGCTCCTTAGAATCGAGCACCATCAAGATGCACGTGCAAGTCCGGACCTTTCGTCCAGCCTCCGCGGCAAAGGCTCAGAAATGCAGCCGGTATCGCAGTTGAACAAAGATCTCGCGCGGCTCCTCGTAATGAGTTCCGCCGAATGTCTGACTGTTATCGAGCAAGAACCGCCGGTTCGCCACATTCAGCCCGTTCAGCGAGAGCGATAGGTTTTCTCCGATCGCCTTACTAAACGAAAGATCAAATGTCGTGTGCGGTTGAAGATGAGCCGGATAGTCAACGCTGCCGTCGGTGAAACCGGAGCCGTAATAGACGGAAGCTGCAACCTGGGTTCGCCACGGCAGACTTGTCTCGAAGTTGGCGTGCAGAGTATCGCGCTGGTCGTGATCCAGCAAGAAATAGCCATTCGCTGGAGGCGAGAAATCGCTCAATCCTCCGGTGACGGCTCCTTCCGCCTCCGCGTGCTGGTGCGAGTAGACGATCGAGACGTCGCTTCGATGGAAGAGCCGCGGAGAACGCAGCGTAAACTCCTGGCCCGAAATTCGCGCGCCTGCAATGGAGATCGGGAAGAACACATTTGAATCGCCCAGTGCATTGTGGTCGAAGTAGTTCGTGGCGCGCAGCCGGAAGCTATTGAAGTCCAGCGTCCAGCCACGCAGCGGGATTGTGAGCCCAACCTGATTCTCTTCGTCGCGCTCGCCCTTTAGTGGAATAATTCCGAGGCCCTGCGTAACGGCAAAATCGAGCAGCGGGCCAGATACGGTGGACAAAGGCGGCGCCTGATAGTACGCGCCGTAGAAGCCCCGTACGATCCAATTCAGATGTGGAATGCGAATCGCGGCGCCCACGCGCGGATCCGCTGCATTTTCGGAGACCCCGCCTGAGAAATGCGTGAACCGCAGCCCTCCCGTGAAAGTAAGCCACGGCGTAAGCTTGTATTGATCTTCGAGAAATGCCGCTTCCAGGCCTCCGCTGCTGGGCTTTTCGGTGACAATGTTGCCGCCGGTGTCCGATGCAAGGTGAACGAATTCATCATCGTTCTGAGCGAATGCATAGACGCCAATTCGCGCATCGTGTTTGGCGGTAACGGTATTCAGGCTCGCCTGCCCTCCGGCGTATGTGGAGTCTAAATGTTGAGTCGTGGCGATCGGAGTATCGTTCGGGTCGCCATCGTAGTTGGCGCGGTTGAAATGAACAAACGGCGAGACGGTCAGCAGTGTTCCAGGAGAAAACGTGTGGACCCAGCTAAGCGTCGCCATCGTATCGCGCTCGCGTTCGACATCGTTACCGGCCGGCAGAGAAGGATCGTTTGGGATCTGGTAATCGTCGCGCCGTGCGGAGGTTACAAAACGCAACTGATTGGAAGAGTCGGCGTTGAAGATGAGAGAAGCAAATCCGCCAAGACCCCACACTCTATCGTGCAGCACGTCGGGGCCTGGAGTCTCCAGTCCATAGTCGCTCCGGTTCCCATCCAAGCTGCCAAACCAGGCGAAGCGCTCCGTATGATCGCCGAAACTGATTTGATCGTTCGTCTGGTTAAAAGAGCCGTAGCTCGTGCTGATGTCCATCTGACGGCTGCTCTCAAAGCCTGTCCTTGGGACGATGTTAAAAACGCCGTAGCTCCGATCCCCGTATTCCGCTGAGTAACCGCCCCGATCGACCTCTAACGTATCGATATCTTTGGGATCGATCGCCGGGCCCACGTTGCTTGCGATGTTCGTGTTGGGAATAGGAACGCCATCGATAGCCCACGTGACTTGATGCCCTCCGCGGACGTGAAGCTGATCGTGGGTCATATACGCGCCCGGAACAAAATTCGTGATCATCCTAAGACTATTCGTCTGATCGGCTCCCGGCGTATCCGCAATCTCTTTGCGGTCTACCAGGGTGGCCGGTGTCATGGACTGCGGGTTCACTGCGTCTGGCGTTTCCTCGACGGTTATCGCTTCCGCCTTTGTCCCGAGTCTCAATTGAAAGTGCATCACGGGAGCGGTGTTTGAGGCCGCAATCAGAGGCTGCTCCTCCCGCGAAAAGCCCGGCGCTGAGACTTCGACGACATACTCGCCCACGGGAACAGACGCGAACAGGAACACGCCCTCACCGTCGCTGGTTGCGGTTTGTGCGTATTCTGAATTCTTCGCGTGCAGTGTGACCGCGGCCCCCGCAACAGGCCGGTGACTCGGATCGTGCACCACGCCTCGAACGGTACTGAAAATGTTGGCTAATACTGGCCAACTGAACAGGAAAAGAGCGAGGACGCGAGTTCCCCGTCGATAAATGAACATCCAAACCTTTCTCTACTGAACCGCGCGCGTGAACAAGCGTTGCTATTAGAGCAGTAGAGAAGGAGGTCCGCGCTTTTGCCGAGTGCGGCTGAAGGAGATTCGTCCACGCGCCTCAATCTGCGCGTGCTGGGTAGGATGGCTGATCAGTGATCCGTAGAACGCCGCGGATGCCTCCGGAACGAAGGTCTTGCCCGAGTTGGCTGCGGTCATTGCCAAATGTCCGTTATATGGGCAAGTGGCTTGGATTGCGTTTGCACTCGAATCAGTCGAATGCCGCAAGTCCATGGCGCATTTGTGCTTACCGTTCGTACGGCAACATGCAGGCAACCGCGATTCCAGTGAACCCGGCAGGGCGGGCACGATCAGCAAAAAGCTGAACACGCAGACTAAGAATGCCCCCAGCAGACGATTCACAGCTTTCATTGTAAGCGCATCACATAAGATGGAGATTCCAATGAAAGTCTCAACCGTGATCGTTCAAAACTTGGTGCGTGTGCTCGGCGTTATTCTGTTGATACTTGGATTTCTCTTTTGGACTGGCCATTCGTTCAATCTCGTCCGGCTTCACATGAACCTGGGTGTCGCTTTAGTTCTGCTGTTATGGATTTTGGCTGGAATTGGGATTGCGGCCAAGGTGAAACCGGGGTTGATTGTGGCCGCGATTCTTTGGGGCGCGCTGACTGTCTTCTTCGGAATGACGATGGGTCGCCTATTGCCGGGGCGCGCTCACGAAGTCATCAGAGTCGCGCATTTTCTGATTGGGCTTGGTGCCATCGGGCTGGCGGAGAGCCTGGGGGCACGCATTAAGCGCGCATCCCCATCCTCTCTTTGACTCCGCTTTACCGCTGAATTCTGGCCGACCCGCCCTGGGCCAACGACTTCACTTGATCAAGAGTTGCCATCGTAGTGTCGCCAGGGAAAGTCGTCAAAAGCGCACCATGCGCCCAGCCTAGCCGTACTGCTTCGTCTTCGGACACGCCGTTCAGCAGCCCGTAAATAAAGCCCGCCGCAAATCCATCCCCACCGCCGACACGATCATAGACGTCGAGCTCCGCCGTAGGCGCCTGATGCGTGGTTCCGTCAATCCAGGCCACCGCGCTCCAACTGTGACGGTTCGTGGAATGCACTTCGCGCAAAGTGGTCGCGACAATCTTCACTTGCGGAAGCTTCTTCCGGACGTTATCCATCATGCCGAAGAACGCACTCGGATCGAGCTTTGATTTCGCCGCGACTTCAGGTCCCGGAATGCCAAGACCCATTTGCAGATCTTCCTCGTTGCCCACCAGAACGTCCACGTTTTTAACGATCCGGTCGATCACTTCGACCGCCTGCTCGTGCCCGCCATGAATGTTCCAGAGCTTCGCCCGATAGTTCAGGTCGAATGAAGTGATCGCCCCGGCCGCCTTGGCAGCCTGCATTCCTTCGATCGCAACTTCCGCCGTTGTGGGCGACAGTGCCGCGAAGATTCCACCACTATGGAACCAACGTACGCCGCTTGCAAAGATAGTTTTCCAATCGAAGTCGCCCGGCTTAAGCAATGCGCCCGCTTCATTGCAGCGGTTGTAAAACACGACGGGCGCACGAACGCCCTGCCCGCGATCGCTGTAGACGGCAGCCATATTAGGACCGTTGACGCCGTCGTGCTTGAAGTGTTTGTAGAACGGCTTCACCCCCATGGCACGGACGCGTTCAGCGATCAGGTCGCCGATCGGATAATCGACCATCGCGCTCGCAACACCCGTATTCAGGCGGAAGCAGTCGGACAGATTCGCGGCAACATTGAATTCGCCTCCGCTGACGTGAATCTTACATTCGGTCGCCTTACGAAACGGGATGATGCCAGGATCAAGGCGGTGGACTAGCGCGCCGAGCGACAGGAAATCAAGCGCGCCTTTTTCTGGAATATTTAAACCGTACTTCATTGTGGTCTCCTATAAATCGTTACGCGTTGTAGGTGCCGGAGGACACGCGTCCTCCGCGTCCGGTCCAGTTGGTGTGGAAGAATTCTCCGCGCGGTTTATCGACGCGTTCATACGTATGAGCGCCGAAGAAATCCCGTTGGGCCTGAAGAAGATTGGCCGGTAAATTCTTCGTGCGGTAGCCATCATAGAAAGCTAGAGCGGTCGAGAAAGCGGGAGTGGGCACGCCAAAGCCGACTGCGTGAATGATCGCTTTACGCCACGATTCCTGATATTCGTTCACAAGATTGCTGAAGAACTTGTCAAGCAGCAGATTCGTCAGCTTCGGATTAGTATCGTAAGCTTCCTTGATTTTCCCGAGGAACCGGCTGCGGATGATGCAACCACCGCGCCACATCAGCGCGATGCCGCCCATGTTTAGATTCCAGCCCTGCTCTTTCGCGGCTTCGCGAAGCAGCATGTAGCCCTGCGCGTAGGAGATAATCTTCGAGCAGTAAAGCGCTCGCCGCACTTCTTCGATGAACACGTTCTTATCGTGAGCGTCGGTATTGTGCTTTGGTCCCTGCAGAACTGCCGAGGCTTTGACGCGCTCGTCCTTCAAGGCGGACAGGCAGCGCGCGAACACCGCCTCTCCGATGAGCGTAACCGGTGTACCGGTGTCTAGCGCGCTGACCGCCGTCCACTTGCCAGTTCCCTTCTGTCCAGCGGCGTCGAGGACCTTGTCGATCATCGGCTGCCCATCCTCGTCTTTTTTCGCGAAGATCTGGGCGGTGATTTCGATCAAGAAGCTGTCGAGTTCGCCCTTGTTCCATTCCACAAATACGTCGTGCAGTTCTTCGGCGCTAAGGCCCAGGCCGTCTTTCAACAGTTGATAGGCTTCGCAAATGAGCTGCATGTCGCCATATTCAATCCCGTTGTGGACCATCTTGACGTAGTGACCGGCCCCGTCCTCACCCACCCAGTCACAGCAGGGTGTGCCGTCTTCTACTTTCGCCGCAATTCCCTGAAAAATCTCTTTGACATGAGGCCACGCTTCAAGATTGCCGCCGGGCATGATGGAGGGACCGAAACGCGCGCCTTCTTCTCCGCCCGAAACGCCCGTTCCAATGAACAGGATTCCCTTTTCGTTCAGCGTTTTAGTGCGGCGGTTAGTGTCGGGAAAGTGCGAATTCCCGCCATCGATAATGATGTCGCCCTTTTCCAGAAACGGAAGCAGGTGGTCGATCATTTGATCGACTGTGTCGCCGGCCTTTACCATCAGCATCACGCGGCGCGGCCGTTTCAACGATTGAACAAACTCCTCGATTGTGTGCGCGCCGGTTACCTGGGTTCCTTTTGCTTCGTTGTTGATGAAATCATCCACTTTCGAAACCGTGCGGTTAAAGACCGCCACCCGGTAGCCATGGTCATTCATGTTCAGAACAAGATTTTGGCCCATCACCGCGAGCCCAATCAGCCCAATATCACAACTTTCCTTTTCCATATCACTCCTGATTGAATTGCGCACGCTGCTCACCGCTCACAGAATTTCTACGCGGTCCGTGACACGAGCATCTTGCAGAAAAACAAAGAAATTCGATGATATCGCTTCAGTGCAATGGAACTCGTTCAGAAGCGGCCGGCGGCTGCTAAATCGGCCTTTGGCGGCAGGACCACCACAGAACCCCAGAACGTGAAGCACACTGCGATGAAGCGCAAGAAATCGTCTAGATTGTCCGGCTTCCGCACGTAGCAGCTTGCGTGCAGTTCATAGGCCTCGCGAACTTCCTGCGGATTGGCGGATCCCGAGACCACCACAACCGGAATAGCGCGAAGTTTTGGATTCGCTTTGATCTCGGCAAGTACTTCAAGACCGGACTTCTTTGGAAGATGAAGATCCAGGAAAATAAGATCGGGATGGGGCTGATCCGCGTACTTGGGCTCCCTGCGCAAATAAGCGAGCGCGTCATCCCCGTTCGGTACACAGGATATTTGCTCAAACAGGCCGGCTTCGCGGAACGCTTCTTTTGTGAGGTGCGCCATGGCCGGATCGTTCTCGATCAGGAGAATATCCAGTTCGTTCGCCGCTGCGGGATTACGATCAGTCGCCATCTCTAGAATTCTATCTATCCGGCCTTCTGCCACGGAGTGACCGGTTGCTCACTTAACATCGCGATTTCTTCGAGGATCAGGCGGACTACACGTTCGTCCCCTACTTTCGTATTCAACATCATGTGATAAAGATCGCGCTGCGGCCAGTTCTTGTTGTAATATTTCTTCACAAATGTGGCGCGCTCCCGGTCCACTCGCTCGATGAGTTCTTCGGCTTCGCTTTGACTGTTTCCAGAAGCCTTAATTCGCCGCATTTTCTCCTCATGCGGCGCATAAAGGAAAACGTGAAATGCATCCGGATTGTCGCGCAAGAACCAGGTAGAACCGCGCCCGACGATAACGCAATTACCTTTCGACGCGAGATCGATCACTATCTTTTCGAACATCGCCGCCAGGCGATCGGCATCCAGGAGTTCCACGCCGCTGCCGCCAAGCTGATCCTCGTAGCTGCCGCGCATGAAGGTCTTCATCAGCCGGTAGAACGTGGTGTCGCACCGTTCTTCGCGCTGCTCAACCGCACGTATATCGCACTTCAGCCGACTGGCTATTTCGCAAGTTACCTGCCGGTCCCAGAGTTGCCATCCAAGTTTGTCGGCAAGCTGCTTTGCGATGCCGCCTCCGCCCGAACCATACTCGCGCTCAAGTGTTATGACCTTGATCATAGAGCCCTCTTCGCTGCGTCTATTCTAGTCCCAGATATTTTAAACCCAATCGTGCCAGACGGACGAGCGATAGAGTACCCCGTAGTTGCTCTGGTCCTCTACGGCAGAACCCACGCGAAGATCACGTTCCCGGCTGGCGTTAACAAATACTGCTTGCCATCCAGTTCATAGGTCGTCGGGCCGGTTTCCATCCGGCTGCCAAGATTCACGTGCCACAGAGTTTTACCGGTTGCCGGATCAAGTCCCAGCAGATTATTCGAATTATCGGCTGTGAAGAGAAGATGTCCGGCAGTCGTCAGCATCCCCGCCACTCCTTCGCCCTCGCCGATCTCGTGTCTCCAGCGAATCTCACCCGTCTGATAGTCAATTGCTTCCACGAACGAACTCGCCCATAGATTGCGGTCCCGCCCGGCCCAGCCTTCCGGTTTGCCTTCCGCCGTCATATAGAATATGCTCCACATTCGCCGCCCGCTGAAGAAGAAAAGCTTGGATTGTGGATCAAAGCTAGGGGCCATCCAGTTGGTCGCACCGTCTGAGCCGGGCGAAACCAAGACGCCGTCCGGCTTCGGTTCCTTCTCCGCGTTGGGAATAGGTTCCCCGCGAGAATCGATGCCCTTCGACCAATTGGTCTTCACAAACGGCGCTGTGATGATGTGTTCGCCAGTCGTGCGGTCCAGCACAAAAAAGTAACCATTGCGGCTTGCCTGTGCGAGCAGCTTCCGGTGCACTCCCTTGTACTCGTCGTCGAAGAGGACCGGCGTCTGAACGGCGTCCCAATCGTGCGTGTCGTGCGGAGATGGCTGAAAATGCCAGTTAAGTTTTCCCGTATCGGGATTAAGGGAAACGATGGAGCACGTGTAGAGGTTATCGCCCTTCCGGAAATCGCCGTTCAGCACAGGATTCGGATTGCCGGTACCCCAGTAGAGCTGGTTCGACTCAGGGTCATATGTGCCGGTCATCCACGTCATGCCGCCGCCATGCGTAATGGCATCCGTACCTTGTGGCCAAGTCTCCGAGCCTGGTTCGCCGGGCTTCGGCTCCGTATCCCACTTCCATTCGACCTTGCCTGTTTCAGGCTCGATGGACTCAAGAAAACCGGGGATATCCGTAGCGTCCCCCGAGACCCCGACAATAACGTGATTGCGAACTATCAGCGGGGCCATCGTAGTGAAATAGGCAAGTTTGGGATCGGCAAGCTCAATGTCCCAGTGAACTTTTCCGCTCCTGGCGTCAAGCGAAATCAGATGGCAATCCGGTGTTCCGAAATAGAGCCAGTCCTTGTACATCCCGACACCACGGTTGCCGATATGATCGCCCGTGGATTGACGAAAATAGTGCCAGATGGTTCGACCGGAACGGGCGTCCGCCGCCCAGACGTTATCGGGCGTTGTGAAGTAGAGGATGCCGTTCACTTCAAGAGGAGTGGATTTAATCCCAACCGACTGCGTCTGTGCCGCCCATGCCAACGTGAGATGAGTTACGTTACTTTGGTTGATCTGCGCAAGCTGGCTGAAGCGCTTTCCCGAGTAGTCGCCGTTGAAAGTCGGCCAGTCTGACGCTCCAGGCGCTTCAGCCGCAACACATGAAAGAGAAAAACAGCCAAGCAGAAGAGTTGTGATCGCGATTCTCATGGGCTTACTTCAAGGTCTCCAGATAAGCGAACAGGTTATGCATATCGGCGTCCGTGTATTGGTTCATCAACGTGCGATGGGCTAAGAGCGGATCGTGAACTACGATCTCCACATCATGCACCGGCCAGGAACGGTACCAACCGTCCTGACACATCACCCCGATCCTGAATTCATCTTCGTGAACTATCGGGCCTTCAAAGTGAGTGCCGTCTTTCAGCGTTACGGTTGCGCTTTTCTTCGGAACGCTGCGCCCGCTCGGGTAAACCATCTCCTGTTGCAGATCAACCGGCGATAACTTCTTCGCGATGCCGGCAAGGTCGCCACTGATTGAGTGGCAGCTTGTGCATCCGCCCGCGCCTTCAAAAAACGCTTTTCCCGATTGCGCATTCCCGGTGAGAAGCTTCTTTACCGGATAGTCTCCTGGCACATGCGCGCTGTGCAAAGCTTCACTCGCCTGATGATGCAGGAACGCGATGATATCTATCAGTTGATCGTCTTTCATGGTGGAAAAGCTCGGCATGCCTTTGTCTGGCCTTCCGTTGCGAATCATGGGGCCAAGCAGATTTCCGTGATCATCGTGATTCACAATGGCCGATCGAACCAGGTCCGGGGCCCTCGACCCTGTGGCATCCTCGCCGTGACAAAACCCGCAACTTCCCTTGAACAGAGAATGGCCGCGCTCGGCTGCTGCCGGATCGGGCGTAGAAACCTGTTCCGGCCGTTGCGGCTGCGCGGGTTTGTGCCCTTG
>JALYVD010000049.1 GCA_030853405.1 Acidobacteriota bacterium
GGAACCGCCCACCCGGGATCTTCAAATCCGTGGTTATCTTGAAAGAACACGAGCGAGCTCTTTGCCGATTCAAATGTTTCTCCCGGTTGCACGCTGCGCTCAAACGGGAAAAGGTCGGTGTCGTACATCACTCGCAGTCCTTCCCGCCACCCCTCGCCGACTTCCGTCCGTTTCAGGTATCCCGGAGCCTCATTGATGATGCTGACGCCTTCGCCTGTCCTGGAATTCCGCAAGAACATGCCGGCATCGGAAGCGCGTCCCGTAAAAAAGAGCTCTCTCGGCGTCGATCCGTAACCCGCCGAAAGTTGCAGTTCCCCGGGCGTTCCTGGACCTACGCTCAGCGCTTCGAAACACAGGTGTGTCAGCGTGATCGCACTAGCGCTTTTGTTCGTAATTGCGATCCACTTGCGAATCGCCGGATATTGGTCGAACACCGCATAGTAGACCGTCACATCCAGCATGCCCGTCCGGTCGTGAAGTAGTATTCGAAGCTCTTGCCCTTCAGCTACCGCAATGCTGGTGGCATTTCCGAAACTGAATGACTTATGCCCGTCCCGGGGATTTCCGTTGACCGAAAAGCTGAATTCCGGTCCGAATTGATGTTCTTGCCGGCCGTATGCCGTGAAATCAGTGCCGCTCGCCTTGCGTATCAGTGATTCCGTTCTCAGTCCGTTTTCTTCCGAGAACGAGACGGTCCTTTGAACAAAATCGTTGCCAACGAGCCAACGCTTTCCCTGCTCCTCAACGTGTTCCTCAACATGTTCCTCAACATGTTCCTCAACATGGACGTATGCCGGGGCGGAAGACAGCTGTGTCGCCGTACACACGGCGAAGACGATTTGAAACACAAAGGAGGAACGCATCGATTTTCTGCTACTGTATCGCGTTCGTCCGGGCCCAAAGTACCCATGACTGACGCGAGGCGCGTCCTTTCATAGAATAGGAACGGGACACAACCAACTAAATTCATGAGACGTGCACTACTTTCATTGCTATTGGGCGCTTCACTTCTTAGCGCGGACACGCTTGTGCTTCGCAACGGAACCAGAGTGGACGGCAGCTTTCTTGGAGGCGACGCGAGGAACGTGCGGTTCGCTGTCGGAGACCAGGTGAACACGTATCATCTTTACGACATTCAGTCGATCGATTTCATTAGCAATAGCTCTTCGAACAGCTCTTTAAACAACGCTCCGCCGCCGAACGCTCCTCCACGGAACTATCCCGCTGCCGATAACCGTTCGCCGTCTACCTATTCGGCTCCGGCAGCGCCGCCGCCCAGCAATGGCCCGGGAAATGCTTCAGCCGAAATGGAAATCCCCGCTGGGACGGCGGTAGTTGTACGTCTGATCGATCCAGTGAACTCTGAGACGGACAGTTTGGGCCAGACCTATCGAGCGAGCGTGGATCAACCGGTGATGGTGAATGGCCAGACCTTGATTCCACGGGGCGCTGATGCTGTGGCGACGCTGGTGGACGCCCAGAAATCGGGCCACATTGAAGGTAAAACGGTCATGACTCTTGACCTTAAGAATCTTACCGTGAATGGGCGTAGTTATGACATCTCGACAGCTGGGGTTTCACAGGCTAGCGATTCCCGGGGTGCGCGTTCAACAAAGGTGATTGGCGGGACAGCGGCGCTCGGAGCCATCATCGGCGCGATCGCGGGCGGCGGGAAAGGCGCGGCTATTGGGACTCTCGCGGGGGCCGGAGCCGGAACCGCGGCCCAAGTTGCGACGTCGGGCCAGAAGGTGAAGGTACCCGCCGAGACGCGTTTAACTTTTACGCTTCAAAATCCACTTGATCTTTAATCCAGTCGTGTCAAACCCGATCGCACTCGTAACCGGAGGCAGCCGGGGGATCGGCAAAGCTATTGTCGAGGAGTTGTCCCGGACACACCACGTCGTTGCTACTTACAACAGCAACCGCGAAGCGGCGCAGTCGGTTGCGGATGAAACAGGGGCGGCCATTCTGCCCTTTCAGCTTGGCGATCTGGCATCTTGCCATGCATTGGCCGATGAAGTAGCGGCGCGGTTTGGCGGCGTGGATCTGCTGATAAACAACGCCGGGATGGCTCCTCGCGAGCGGCGCGACATTCTCGACGCGACGGCGGAAAGCTTTGACGAGCTCTTTGCGACTAATTTGCGCGGACCGTACTTTTTGACTCAGCAGATTGCGCGCGGGATGCTGCGGAAGAATTCCGGGCGCATTGTCTTCGTTGGTTCGATCTCCAGTTTCACCGCGTCCGTGAGTCGCGGCGACTACTGTATGACCAAGAGCGCGATCAGCATGGCTGTGAAGCTCTTTGCCGCGCGTCTGGCCGCTCACAACATCGGCGTCTTCGAGATCCAGCCCGGAATTATTCGAACTGACATGATCGCTTCGGTTGCCGCAGCTTATGAAACGCGTATCGCGGATGGCCTGCTTCCACAGCGCCGCATGGGGGAACCGGCCGATGTCGCGCGCGCCGTACGCGCTATTGCGGATGGGCATCTGGACTACTGCACCGGACAGGTCATTCATGTCGATGGCGGCTTCCATTTGCGTATTCTGTAGCTGTATGGACCTGCTCGATCCGGTGGAAGTGCGCGTGTTGGGCGCCCTGCTCGAAAAAGAAGCGACTACGCCCGAGTATTACCCGCTTTCGCTGAACGCTCTTGTTAACGCCTGTAATCAGAAATCGAATCGCGATCCGGTTGTCGATTACGACGAAGAGACGGTGATCGATGCCCTGCACCGATTACGTGAGAAGAAGTTCGCTCTGATGGTGACCGGAAACGGGCGAGTGAACAAGTATGCGCAACGCATCTCTGAAACGTTGAATTTTGGCCGGCGCGAACTGGCTATCCTCTGCACGCTGCTTCTGCGCGGGCCGCAAACGCTCGGCGAGATCAAGGATCGAAGCGACAGGATGTATTCCTTCGTGGACCTCGAAGAGACGGTTCGCGTGCTGGACAAGCTTGCTGAATGGCCGGGCGGCGCACTGGCGAAAAAGCTTGCCAGGCAGGCGGGACAGAAAGAAGCCCGGTACGCGCATCTGCTTTCGGGGGAGCCTAGCGTTACGGCTTCGGATGACGGCTTGGCTGTTGTGCGGCCGACGCGCATTGCGGAATTAGAGCAGGAGATACAGCAGCTTCGTACGGAGTTCGACGACTTGAAGCGGCGTTTTAATGAGTTGGAAGCGCAATTGCGTTAGTGACGTGTTGCTTCATGTAACCGTTTCCAGGCGGTGTGGTCCATTAGCCGAAAGGACCTTATAAATGGAAAAAGAACACGTTACCGGCAAAGTCGATGAGTTGAAGGGTAAGGCCAAGCAAGGAATCGGCAAGGCAACCGACGATCGGGAGTTGGAAGGCGAAGGCGTCGTAGACGAAGCCAAGGGAAAGCTTAAACAGGCCTATGGGGATGTCAAAGAAACGATCAAAGGCTCGGATAAAGCAGCCGGTTCGGACATCCATAACAAGTAATTCCGGAATGCTGGCGGGCGGGCCGCTTCCTCAACTACGCGGCCCGTTTCTAGCCGGCCACGGCTCCGTTGATTAAACTGTAGAGCAGAATAGCCAGAACTACGGTTGTAATTAAAACGTACGCCTTGTCTCGTTCCATGGCGAAGCCGACGAGCGAAAAGGCCACTCGGAGTATCGGTGTTGCGATCAGAAGCAGGATACCGAACTGGATGATAGATCGCGCCCGAAGATGCACGGCGCCTA
>JALYVD010000067.1 GCA_030853405.1 Acidobacteriota bacterium
TCTTCCCCGTCGTGCGCGACCAGAACTTCCTTTCCCGGTTCCAGGAACAATTCAATCCCCTCCCAGGCATCCGTGATGAGGCAAGCGCCTGCGCCCGCTGCTTCAAAGACACGCGTTGCCGGTGAAAAGCCATAGCGCGCCATGCTCTCACGGCTGATATTGAGAACCATCCGCGCGGAGCAATTAAATGCATTGTGGTCTGCCGTATAAACGTGGCCAACGTAGTGGACATTGGAGGAGACCGGCTTATCTCCCCAGCCACTCCCGCCCAACACGAAGCGGTTTCCGGGAGAGAGCGACGCGGCTCTCAGAAAGAACTCCTCCACCCGCGCCTCCCTGTCCGGTAGCCGGTTCCCGAGGAAACACACGTCACCCTCGAAACGCCGATCCGCCGCAGTGGGATGATGAACGTCCGGATCGAGTGCATTGTAAATAGCTACGCATACCCGAGCGCCGAACTCATGGTACTTGTTCGTAACCGGTTGTCCACCGCCATAAGTGAGAACCAGATTGAATTTGGGAAGCGCGGCGTGAAATGCGTCCTGAGCGTTCGAACCTAGCCGGTCGAGCGTAGCCGGAGCATCGACGTCCCAAAACACCCGGCAGGTCGTCTCGGGCATCTCCGAAATCTTGTCCTCTAAGAATTCATCGAGTACGCCCACTCCACTTGCCTTCACGACAACATCGGATTGCGAACAGTATGTGAGATGGCGGTTCACCGCGGACAAATCGTTTGGATCGTAGACGACTATCTTCGTCCAGTCCGGATCTTCTATGTCCCGGTTCTTCTGCCTGTCATACGCATCCGGTTCATAAAACACGATTTCGTGCCCATGTTGCGCCAGCGCCCGCAGAATTCCTCTGTAGTAAGTTGCCGCTCCATTCCAATAAGCGGAAACCAGACTTGAACCCCAAAAGGCGATTCTCATGAATGGACCTCAACCGTTGTGTCTAATTCCTGAACTGCCATCCCCGGACGGATTCCGTCATAGATTCCTAGCAGTTCATCTACCCGATGGGCGCACGTGTGACGCGTCCGGATAGTCTCGAGCCCACTCTCGCTGAGACTCCGCGCTAGCGCTGGATCTCGAAGCACGTCTCGAAGGCTTCTCTCCATTTCGCTACCATCCCGGACCATAACAAAATCTTTTCCTACGCGAAAGAGGCCCTCCGTGTCGTCCCAGGGAGCTGACAGAAGCGGAATACCGCACGCCAAAGCTTCAAAAGGACGAATGGTCGGAATGCCGGGAAGTTGCTCCGTATAAGGCCGGCGCGGAACATGCACGGTAGCGGCAAAACGGGAAAATACTTCGGGAACATCGAAGTTTGCCACCCAACCGTTGCACCGAATCGAAGCATCCTCTAATTCAGAGCGTGCTGAATCGGGATACCGGACTCCATATACTTCCGCTTTCAACCCAAGCTTCTTTACAGGCTCAAAGAAGTACTCGCGCAACTCTTCCGTTCGCTCTTCGTCGCCCCAATTTCCGATCCAGACCACATCCCCGGCTTTCGTATCGCTTTTCCGCGGATAGAAAACGCGAATGTCCGCCGCCTCGTGCCAAACGTGAACCTGCCGGCCCCAACCCAAACGCTCGTAGGCTTGCTTCAATGAGCCGCCGTAGGCGAGCACCCCGTCATATCCCGTCAGGTCGAACCGGTCCATTTCGTGTTTCGCAGTCACGGCGCGATGGTGCGTGTCGTGAAAAAAAAGTCGTAAATTGCGATTCCTTCGTCGGCTCCGGCCAATCGCCCCGACTAGCTGCGGATCGCTCCACTCGTGCACTAACGCGAGGTCGATTCCGTCAAGAGCCCCATCGATATCCAGGTCTCGCCCCAGATAGGTCCGGCTGCGAAGCTCCGGAAACGCGCCTTCAAACCGGCGAACCGCATCGGCTCCGTGATCCCGAATCAGGTTCTCCCGGCTCCAGCCATCTTCGGGCTCATAGATCAATACTTCGTGTCCCCGTGCAAGTAATTCGGAAGCGACACCACGCAGGAAGTGTGCATTCCCGTGGTTCCAGTCCGAAACGAGAGAATGGTAAAACATCGCTACGCGGAGCTTCACGCGGCGACTCCCCTAGCCTTCTTAGCCTTAACCAAATCACGATAGGTGGTCAGGTACTCTGTCACCGTCTTCTCGCCGCAATATGCGGCAGCCCTTAAATTCGCTTGCATCCCATAGCGCTCGCGTAAGCCCGAGTCACGGCACAATCGATTCACCTCAATTGCCCACTTGTCACACGCTCTCGGATCGACGAATACGGCCGCGCCATCCCACAGTTCCCTCAAACTCGGAATGTCCGCAAGCACCAGACAACAACGAAAATTCGCGGCCTCAAGAACGGAAAGCCCAAACGGTTCGTAGTAAGCCGGATGCAGAAAAATACCGGCTCCTTGCAAGTGCTTCAAGAAGTCTTCATGGTCTAAGGCGCCAAGCAACTTAATCGAATCGGCCTTAACCGCAGTTCCATCCGGACCGCGCTCACTGCCTGCAACGCGGACAGGCCAATCTAGTTCCGGCCCAATTTCCGCAAGAAGCCGAAGATTCTTGGCTGGGTCCCACAAGCGTCCAGCCGCCAGGCAAAAAGGTTGTTTCTGCGTGACGGGATTCGGCTTCATGGCACTGAAGTTATGAATCACCTTCACGTTGCGATTGAAAAGCCCGTACTCATCTCGCAATCCTTCCGCCATAAACTCGGTTGGCGCAACGACGGCGGTTGCCGCTTCCAATCCCGCCGTAACCCGGCGCTTATACTCTGCCCATTCCGCATCGGGCGAGCAGCCATGAACCGCTCTCCACCACGAGAACACGCACGAATGAGCGGTTACCAATACCGGTTTATTCCAAGGTAAAGCCGCGTGACCGTATCCATTCAGATGAATCACGTCGGCCTTGAACTCGCTCTGCAATTTCAAAAGCCATTTACCGGATTCGTCCACGTCGCGCCACGGCGTCTGCATCCACTCCAACGCATAGTCGCCCTCAACCAGTTCTACACCTGGAATGTCTTCGATTTGGCGCTTTTGTTGAAGTGACGGCCGCGGCCCGAGCGTCGCTAAAAGAATCTGCGCTCCCTGCTCGGATAGCCCTCGGATCAGATCGGCGCAATACTGCCACACTCCCCCTACGGCGTCGGCAGTCATCAAAATGCGAAGCGACTGGCTCACTCGACTCGTTTCCCTCAACGGTGGTGGGCAGCCGTAATCGTTTCCAACTCGATGAGGGGCTGTGGGCGTTGTTCCTGAATATCGCTAAAGGAATCGAATCCATTCAGGTATGCCTCGTGCGCCCGTTCCCAGGCGAGATCATCCACGGGCCCCCAGCGGCGAGTGTAGTCCGGCGATCCGGGATACGGAAACAGCGGAACGGGCTTGTTTGCCCACACGCCATGCGAGTCCAGCCGATGACGCCACGCTTCCACCCCATCCGCATCGTCTTCCGTCATCGCGAGCAGATTGGCTTGCACGAAAGGCACCAGTGTCTTCGCAAATATCAGCCGGTCCGTTAACTCATCCGTGGACATCTTGCATTTCTTATCGAGAAACGCGCGTCCCTCTTCCGTAATGCTCTCGAGGCCCGCCTCGATCGAAACACATCCGGCGCGGGCAAGAGCGCGAAGGGCGTCCTCATTCCAAAGATCGATACGAGTCTGTACGCCCATCTTGATCTTCCGCTCGGCCAAACCGGCCAGCACCTGAGCGTCGGGCAGGAAAATTTCATCGATGAAGTAGATGTATTCAACACCTTGCCTGACAAAGCCGTCCACTTCTTCGAGAACGGTATTGGCGGGCCGCTTGCGGTAGCTGTTCCGAAAATTATCCTTCGCACAAAAGGTGCAGTGATAAGGACATCCTCGCGATGCCTCCATCTCCGCGCCGGGTCCAGTCGGCTCCGCGTCGAAGCGATGATGCTGATGGTTGTGCTTTCGCACCAGTTCGTCCGGCCAATGCAGAGCTGGGAGGCTCTTCATATCGCAAGCGCGATTGGGCCCGCGGCTTACAAAGTTTTCACCTTCGAAGTACGCAATCGACTGAACACCCGCGAGATCGCCCGTTAAGAGAGATAGGGTTTCTTCACACTCACCCAGCACAACCACATCCGCCCCGGTCTTCTTCAAAGTCGCTCGCGGTGTGGTAGACGCATGTGGCCCGACTACGACAAGCCGCCCGGCAAATGGACGGAGCTCTTTGCATAGCCACTGCGGAATGCGCAACTCCGGAGGCGCGCATCGCCAAAACAAATAACTGGGCGCGGTGGTGACCACTGTTACGTCCGGCCGGTACTCCTTTACCCGCGCAACCACTTCCGACTGCGTCAACCCATCCAACTGGCCATCAATCAATCGCGCCTCGTGCCCCGTCTTTTCAAGCAACGCCTGAGAGTAGCCGAACTCCAAGGGCAGATGCGGCTCGCGGCATCCGAAATAGATGCTGCCTTCGAAATCCCACGCAGGATTTACAAGTGCAAAACGCATCAGGCCACCTGTACCGCGGAATGTTCAAACAACGAGGGTCTACTTAAATACCAGTTGTAGAGCGTCCGCAGTCCTTCGCGAATGCTGAACTGCGGCGTCCACCCGAGCACGTCACGAATTTTCCTGGTATCGGCGACAAACCAGCGTTGATCCGCCAACCGCTCGGGTCCCCATTCAATGGCAACGGGGCTTCCCGTCAGTGTCCCGAGTTGCTGAATCAGATCAAGCAAACTAGTGCTGTTCTGCTTACCGCCGCCCATGTTGAAAACTTGGCCTGCGGCAAGTTCCATATTTTCGTGCACAAGGTGCATCGCGCGCACAAGATCATCGACGAACAACAGGTCTCGCACCTGCTTGCCATCTCCGAAAATCGTAATCGGTTCTCCCTTAAGCGCCTGCCTGACAAAATGCGCGACCCAGCCTTGATCCTCCGACCCGAGTTGATATCTGCCGTAAATACAACTCATCCGGAAAACACTGGCTCGTAAACCGAACGAATGCGCATAATCGAGAACATACTGATCCGCGCTGCCCTTCGAGCATCCGTAAGGTGATAAGAATTCAAGCGGCTGCCGTTCACTTACGCCGTTTTGAGCGATCTCTTCTTCGACCGGTTCGTGCCTGCGCCCATTTTCGCCGATGGCGATTGAGTTGAGCCGTCCATATACCTTATTTGTAGACGTGAACAGTACGGAGGCGCTGCTTCCCGACCGTCGGACCGCTTCGAGAACATTCAAGGTGCCCATCAAGTTCGTCTCGACATCGCCGATAGGGTCCTCGAGACTGGTAGTCACCGCGACCTGCGCCGCAAGGTGATAGATAGCACTCGCGCCGTCAACGGCACTTTGCACTTTCCGCCCGTCCCGAACGTCTGCCTGCGTAAATTGCACGCGGCCCGGATAGGAATTCTGCAGCTCACGGACGTTCCGCTCCACGCCCTCGCGCCCTAAATTGTCCAGAATATGTACAGCCTGGTCTTTCTCCAGATAACTGCGAGCCACGTTCGTTCCAATAAATCCAGCGCCGCCCGTGATGAGAATGTAGCGATTGCTCATGATCGTCTCCTAGACCACTAGTCCGCGAGCCGTAAGCTCGGCCCGCATCTCATTGAACCGGTCGGGCGCAGTCTGTTTTTCCAGCCACTCCGCCAAATCTCGCATCCCGTCTTCCAGGGTAACCGTTGGCCGATAGCCCAAAACCTCGCGCGCCAGGGTGATGTCGGGGAAGCAATGGCGGATGTCCCCCACCCTGTACGTACCGCTGATTTCCGGATCGATATTTTTTCCCAGTACCTTTCCCAAACGTGCGGCGACCTGTTCCACCGTGACCTTATGGCCGCTTCCGATATTGAAGATCTGGTCTTTTGCCGCATTCACTTCAAGAGCGAGGCGGCAGGCCCGGGCAATGTCGTAAACGCTCACAAAGTCGCGCAATTGCTGCCCGTCCTCGAAGACAATAGGCCGCTGTCCATTCATCAAACGGGAAGCAAAAATGGCAAGCACGCCCGTATAGGGATTTGAGAGCGACTGATAAGGGCCATAAGCGTTGAAAAACCGCAAAGCAACCGTGGGGACGCCGTACGCCCTCCCCACCATCAGGCACATCTGCTCTTGATCGTATTTAGAAAGCGCGTATACCGACGCGAGCGATGGCTGCTTAGTTTCGGGCGTAGGCACAGGCGTTAGAGGCACGCCCTCGGGTGTACTCATTTCCCATTCGTGTGCTTTCAATTGAGTCGTGCCGCGAGTAGCGCTCGCAAACGGTTTTCCGTCCGGAGTCAGATACAATCCCTCACCGTACACACTCATACTCGACGCGACAATCAACTTACTCACCTGGTTTTTTACCAGGCGCTCCAGCAGAATCGCTGTCCCTAAGTTATTGACGCTGGTATATTCCGCGATCTGATACATGCTTTGACCGACCCCGACCAAAGCTACAAAATGATAGACAGCCTCGACTCCCACCAGCGCCTCGTCGAGAACATCAGGATTGCGAACATCGCCCCGAATAAATTCCACATCTCTGTGTAGGTAAGAGGGGCGAAGGGGCTTCTCCCCATGTACTTGCGTTACCAAGCTGTCTAGAACTTTGACCTGATAGCCCTTCCGTAATAACTCTGAAGCCACATGTGAACCGATAAATCCGGCGCCACCTGTGATGAGAACGGTTCCCTTCATCGTCCGATTTGTCCTTTGAAGTTAGTTTTTACAACGGGTTTTACTCGGCTACCGTACGTATTAATACGTTGTTCTACATTCATCTGTGTCAGACGTAAGAAGCTTTGTAGCTGGTGTTTGTTACTAAATACCTACAAACGACCTGGAGCCGCCCCGTATTTGTACTTACATGGCGTACCGACGAGTCATGGTAAGGCAGAAATCTGCGTATTCGTTTACGTTTCGAGGAGGACTTGTATGATGCGGGCGTACACCCCGCTGTTCAGGTGTAAAACAGAACGTGATTGTTAGGTCAAAGGGCTCTAGAAGCTTCATCTGGTGATCGAACCAGCGCTCTGCGTCCGGTCTTTCGTAATCTGCCCAACTTAATCCCGTACGAAGCTTTTTAACGCCCATGTCTTTGAGCGCCTTCACCGCAGTTTCGAGCCTCGGATCTTCAAAATGGAACCACTGGCAAATGCCGAGATCCGGTATGTAGTTCGTAAATTCACGAGCGGCAAGTTTCGGTTCTCCATCTTCCCGATAGAGTCCCATGTAGAAGTGCCGGTAATAGGATGAGCCTTCGCTCTCACGGTGACGCGTTGTTGCGGGCCACGCGCGCGGAAGGTCGAACAGGCTATACCAGAACACGTGATCTACTCTGGGCAACAGCAACTCGGCCGTTTTCTTCAATCCGAACTCCTGAACTTCCTCAGCCCCAAACGACGAGACGCCCACTTCAGACACCCACAGCGGTTTTGCCGTCATGGCCCGAATTTCGTCCAGCTTCTCCGGCCACTCATGAATCGTCCAATGATTCCAGTCGAGCGGAAATCCGTGCAGCGCTACTACATCGATTTGTTCTAATGCGCCCAGGCGATCCATGCGGGCGATGAATGCCGGGTCAATCGGCGAAATTCCTCCCAAGACTCTCGTCAATTTCGGGTTCTCGGCGTGGATCGCCGTTGACGCAAGCTTCACCATGTCGGCATAAAAAGACCAGTCCGGATCGATTTCAAAGTCCCAGTGAGACAGGTTGTTGGGCTCGTTCCACAGCATCACCGCTTCGATCATGCGTTTTCTCCGCGAATCGAAGGCAGTGGATGCAAATAGGCTGTCTCATCGACGCGGCAAACGAACACTTCAGGCTCCGGCGTACTGTCGATCTTGAATCCCGCGCTTCTCAGCACGCTCTCGGCGCAGGCGCGGTTAGGAATCCACCAATTTGTTGGATCTTGTGAATAGCTGTGTTCCACAAAATGCATCTTCGGAAATCCTGGACTATCGAACACCGCATACTCGGAAAACGGATACTCTTCGTTGATCTTTGGGACCGTCCGGCTGCCACGCAGCATCGATTGAAAAACGAACCAGTCTTTTGTAACATGCCGGCGAAGTAAGTCCAACGCCAGGAGAGGATGCCGGAGATGATAAAACACGCCCATGAAGATCACAAGATCGAATTTCTCTTTGAGACTCCCGACTTCATACACGGAAAGTTTTTCGAACGAGATGTCGAGATTGGAGACTTCAGCCGCAAAACGCGCCTGTGCGAGATACGCTTCATCGTGATCGATTCCGAGGACGCGTTTCGCGCCGCGCTGTTTCATCTGAATGGAATAAAATCCGGCGTTACACCCCACATCCAGAACCGTCAACCCGGTGAGATCGCCCGGAATGGAGTGCTGAAAATGCTTCCATTTGAAGGACGGATAATCGCCCAAAAAATGATCGGGCGCAGTCTGCACACCCGATAAATGCAGGTTGTGAAACCATGGACCTAGTTCGAAAACTCGCTTCTCTATCTCGTCGGCAGTTAGGCTGTTCGCCACGATCTATTATCCTTACCTCTCATGACTCGAATACTGCTCATTCGCCACGGTAACACTGACTTGCTTCATGAATACCTCTGCGGACGCACGCCCGGCATAGGGCTCAATGAGGAAGGACGCCAACAGGCCTGCGAATTGGGTCAAATTTTATGCGAACGATACAAACTTGCGGCGGTTTACTCAAGTCCTCTCGAACGCGCGATGGAAACGGCGCAGTTCGTTGCACAACCGCAAAAACTGTCAGTGATCGCCGAGGAAGGCGTCAACGAACTGGATTTCGGCGCTTGGGCGGGAGCGCGCTTCCGCGATTTGCATAACTCGCCGGAGTGGCAAAGCTACAACCAAAATCGCTCTTTGAAATCGGCTCCCGGTGGAGAGACTCTGAGCAACGTACAGTCCAGGGCGTGGACAAGTCTGCGAAGTATTGCCGCCCGCTACGACGGCGAGACTGTTGCGGTCGTTAGCCATGGAGATGTAATCCGGGCGCTGCTGGTTTTGCTGCTCGGAATGCCTCTCGATCACATACTGCGGTTCGAGATATCCGCCGCATCGGTCAGTGAAGTGTCTGTCGGAGATGGCCCTCCGATAATCCACAGCACTAATTACGTGGTCCAATCGTAGGATGCCAGACGACGTATTCGGCGGAGTTCTTCAGGATTCGACCGACCATAGGTCAGCCGAAGAGAATCTCAGAGCTATTGCGCACGCCTTAGATCACTCCAACGTAATCGTGCGCCAATGGAATGGCGTGATTGAGCACTGGACGTCTGGCTGTGCGAATCTCTACGGCTGGAGTTCCGGAGAAGCCGTCGGCAAAATCGTCCATCAGCTTCTAAGAACCAACTTCTCCGCGCCGCTAGAGCAGATCCAGCAGCAACTCCTGCTTTCCGGCGCATGGAAAGGAGAACTGGAGCACGTCAAGCGGGACGGCACTCACGTCTTCGTTTCGACGCACTGGGTTTTAATGACCGATTCGGCCGGCGAACCGCCGAGCGTGATCGAAACCCATTCCGATATAACGGCAAGGCTCCAGATACAACGTGAGCTGGAATATGCCAACGAGCGACTGAAGAGCATGGCGATCGAACTGGAACGTTCGAACGAGGAACTGGAAGAATTCGCTAGAATTGCCTCTCACGACCTCAGCGCTCCAATTACCAGTACACGCTGGCTTGTCGATCTGCTTTCCACTCGCCACGCCGAGAACCTAGATGAAAACGGACGCAAGTGTCTTTGCCAGATCAAGCAAGGGCTGGACCGCATGGCTGATCTGGTTGAGGCTGTGCTGGCGCACGCACGCGTCGGCAAGAGTTCCATCACGGCCGAAAAAACGATCGCCGTCGGAGATGCCCTCCGCGTCGCCAAAGAGAATCTCCGCGTGCACATCGAAACCTCGGGAGCCACCGTCGAGCATGGGACTCTTCCCAATGTGTATGTCGAAACGCACGCTTTAAACCAGCTGTTTCAAAACTTGCTCTCGAACTCCATTAAATACCGTCGTCAGAACCTTTCGCCAGTCATCAAGATTTCGGCGGAGTGGACGAAAGGCGAGTGGCTGCTCTCGGTTCGCGACAACGGCATAGGCATTGAGCCCGAGTGGCATGAACGAATTTTCCAACCGCTTCAACGCCGCCACGGCATGGAAATCGCCGGAAGCGGGATCGGCCTGGCCACTTGCAAAAAGGTTGTCACGCGGGTAGGAGGCAACATTTGGGTCGAGTCGGAGGCCGGCAACGGATCGACGTTCTTCTTCACACTGCCCGGACTACCGCCTGCGTAAGCAATGCGCCTTGCACCTCTTCGACAACCGAATCCCAGTCGCCTGGCTCGGCTTGCCGGAACAGACGCATAGTGGGATACCACGGCGAATCGCTTCGATTCAACATCCAGCGCCAGTCGCCCTCATAAGGAAGCAGTATCCAAACCGGCCTGCCAAGCGCACCGGCCAGATGCGCCATCATGGTGTCGGCGGTAATCAGAAGATCGACTTCACCCAAACTGTGCGCGGCTCCCAAGATGTTATTCGTCCGTTCATCCCAATCCTGAATGTTCAGGGCGCATCCTGTAAGCTCCTCACGTTCGGGGCCGCCCTGAAAACTGCAGAATTCAACGCCGGGGTTCTTGCATATATCTGCAAGAGTCCTCAGCGGAATGGAGCGCGCCGGATTGAAGCGGCTGGATGCCCACACTAACGCCACCCGAAGCGTTGCGTGATTTCTCACGCGAGGTGTTCCGGGAATCCGCAGATAAGGGATGCCGGCCGGTATGGAATCGATGGTAGTTCGAAAGATTCGTGGCAGCTCCATCACTTCCACCTGCTGATCCCAGGGGGGCTCCGGTTCTTCCCAGGTGATGACGTGGTCGGCCAACCCACAGCTCTCAAACAAAGGTTTCAATCCAGGTTGCGCTTCAATCGTCAGACTTCGCGCCTGATGCCGGATCAACTCAGCGTAGCGGATGAACTGAATCGTGTCGCCCAGACCGTGAAGACACCGGATCAACACGCGACGGCCCGTAAACGGCTGCCCGTCCCAGAACCTGTTCGGATCGGGGTTGCCTCGGCGTGCAATCGCATCGCTCTCTTTCCAGGCGGATTCGAAGTCACCGCGCAGCATGTGACAGGTCCAACGCGCCGCCGCGCAGGAATCTGCGTCGTAGCCCGTTTTCTCCGCCTTCTCGTACAGAATCAGCGCGCGCTCTGCCTCCCTGAGCCGGAGTTCTTCTTCAGCCTGTCCAAATAACTGCGGTCCAATGCGAAATGCCATGTGTAATCTAGCTATCTCTGAACATCTATGAAGAGCTTGCACGCTCCCGTGATCGACGATCCCCTACAAAAACCGAAACTTCTGGTCGCCGATGACCATAGATTAGTGCTCGATGCCGTCTCTTTCATGACCAGTCCCGAATACGAGGTCCGTACCGTAGACAGTCTCTCGGAATTCGAACAAGCCGTCGATAGTTTCTCACCCGACCTCATTATTCTCGATGTCTCCATGCCGGACGGCGACGGATTCGAAAGCGCCGGCCGAGTTAGAGCGAAGCGGCCCGACCTCAAAATATTGTTTCTTTCCATGCACACGGAGTCCAGATTCATCAGAAAGGCCATAGAAGTCGGGGCATTCGGATATCTGCCGAAGCGGGCCTCCGGCGACGAGCTATTACTCGCCATCAGAACGATCCTGAACGGAGGGAAATACCTCGGATCGCGTTCTCACCAGCCCTCGCACGCATCCACGGAGACCTCGCTCACAGAACGTCAGATCCAGGTGCTCCGTCTTATTGCTCAGGGCTCTTCGGCAAAGGAAATCGCCAGTACGTTGAACATTTCGGTCCGCACGGCGGAGTTTCATCGCGCCGAGATTATGGAGCGGCTGAAATTGCACTCTACCGCCTTGATGACTCGCTATGCGATCGATCATGGCATTCTATAGCAGAACATGAATTGGCTGACATGGGCTCTATTATCGGCGTGCTTTGCCGCCGCTACCGCAATCCTCGCGAAGATCGGGGTTGAAGGCGTCGATTCGAATTTCGCCACTGCGGTGCGGACTACAGTCGTCGTGGTTTTCACCTGGTTGATCGCTTTCAGCCTGCGGGGTCCGCGGAGTTTCCACGTCCCTTCGAACAGAACCTGGCTCTTCCTGGGTCTTTCGGGTATCGCGACCGGGCTCTCCTGGATTTGCTACTTTCGGGCTCTCCAACTCGGACCCGCATCGCGCGTCGCCCCCATCGACAAGTTGAGCGTCGCCCTGGTCATTGTCAGCAGCGTGCTCTTCCTGGGTGAAAAGCTGACCTGGGGCAAAGCGGTGGGTGGCGTTCTCATCGTCGCCGGCGCAATTGCGGTAGCTCTCGATTAACCTCGTCCTTTCGGAATAACCGGCAGAATCACTGCGGACGGATAGCCTTTCTCGTGATAAAGCGTCTGGCGCGCTTTTACAATCCGGGTCTCATCGGCGTTGGGCCCCACGGAATTCAGATTGCGGTCGAAGCGGGGGAAGTTGCTGCTCGACACCTCTAGCCGAATGCGGTGTCCAGGCATGAAAACGTAGCTGGTCACCCCGGCGTCCACACTAACCTGGTACTTATTGTTCCGTCTCACAAACACAGGCTTGTCGAGTGAGATGCGATACCGCAATCTCTGGATGCCGTCGCACACCAGCAAGGGCCTCCCATCGGGCTGAACATCCACAACCTTCGCTGTGAAATCGGTGTCGTTCGCCGACGTCGATACGTACAGCAAAGCACGTACCGGCCCAGTCACTTCCATCTCTTCCGTTAGCCTCGGCGACGTGTAAACCAGTACGTCGGCGCGCCTCTCGACCATCGTCTGATCGAGCGGTCCCGGCGGCAGCACCCTCGGGTCGCAGCAGATCGCTCCACCCGTCGTTGGCACTGGATTCCGCGGGTCGTAGGTGAACCCATCGGTGACAGATTTCCGGACAGGCTGCCATGTCAACGCCCCATCCCCATTCACTGAATTCGCGTGGCCGTTGCTGACCAGATAGAACGGTGCAAAGCGGGTTCGAGCAAGGGGCCATTCGTGTTCCTCGCGCCAGATATCCGGCCCCATCACAAAGACATGCAGTACCGATTCCGGCGTTGAGCGTTCGAGCGGTTCGCGCTTCTTCATCCAGCGGTCAAACCACTCGGCTTGTACCGCCCTGATGTGCAACTGCGCCTCCGGGCCGAAGTTGCGCGTTGCAAACTTGAGCGCTGGAACATGCGGCCATGGCCCAATCCAGGTCTCGACCGTATCTCCGCTCCGCGACAGTCTCGTGAAGGCGTCCAATTCGCTTTCCGCGTAGTTATCGAACCAGCCGCTCATCGACAAAACGGGAATTCGAACGCGCGGCAGATTCTGACGGATACTCAGCGCTTTCCAATAGGAATCATAAGAAGGATGCGCAAGGGCCAACCTCCACCAGGGCACGACGGTCCCGGTTGCCGCGACATCCGAAGTACGGATTGGCAAGTGAGAGATATAAGTTCCAAAGCGCGGACGCACCTGCGCGGGCGGCGTGAAATTTTGCGCCAGCCACAACAGGCGGTGACCCAGCTTCAGCGCTCCTCCCGGCGAATAAAACCGGTCGAGATACTCGTCGTCGCCCGAATTCACCGGCGCTATCGTGACCAAGTGCGGATTGTCTTGAATGGCTGCCCACCACTGCACGATTCCCAGGTACGACGCGCCAACCATGGCGACTTGGCCGTTCGACCAGGGCTGGTCGGCAACCCAGTTGATGGTGTCGTTGCCGTCGGGTCCTTCCCGCTCGATTGCGCCCGCCACGCCTTGGGAAGCGAACCTTCCGCGAACGTCTTCGATCACAACCGCGTAGCCTTGCCGGGAAAAAGCGCGATAGCTGGTCATCGCGGAAGATTTGCGATTGTAAGGCGTCCGCACCAGCAGAGCGGGGAAATGGCCATTACCGGCAGGCCGAAAGACATCTGCCGCGAGCCGGATTTCATCGCGCATCGGGATGGTCACGCCCAGTTCCTCCTGGATGCTGGGGAACTGGCTGCTTCGCTTGACGACCTGTGAAAAGAGGGCGGAGGAGATTGCCAGAATTACGAATGCGCGCTTCACGTTATCGGCTTCGGCCTTGGCCCAAACAGCGCAGTACCCACGCGAATGATATGAGCGCCTTCTTCAATAGCGACCTCAAAATCACCCGACATGCCCATGGACAGTTTAGGAAACCCGAACTCCCGGCCCAATTTCGCCAATTTACGAAAATACGGGCGCGACTGCTCCGCATCTTCCGACCACGGCGGCACGGTCATTAACCCCGTCACTTTGACGCGCTTGCAATCAGCCGCCGCACCGGCAAGCGCCGGCAAATCTTCCACAGCGGCACCCGTCTTGTTCTCCTCGTCCGACAGTTTCACTTCGATCATCGCTTCCAAGGACGCGCCCTGCTCCTCAGCCATTGAATCCAACCGCTTCAGCAGCTTCACCGAATCAACGGTCTGAATAACCTGAAATAGATCCAACGCCACCTTGGCCTTGTTCGACTGTAAATGGCCAATTAAGTGATACTGCGCGTCTTTCAAGTCTTTTAGATCCGGGCGCTTCCTCTCGAACTCCTGAACGTAGTTTTCGCCAAAATGCCGCAATCCCGCATCGTACGCTTCCCGAATCCTCAAAGCAGAAAACTTCTTGGTAACCGCCACTAACGTAATGCTGGGGGGTTCACGCCCGCATCGCTCCGCAGCACGGCGAAGGCGCAGGTTGACGGTCTCCAGGCGGTTTAGAAAGCTAGATTCTTGAAGTGACAAAACTCTATCATATGAATCCCGAGGAACTCTTAACCTTGGTCGATACCTTTGTCCGCTCCTGCCGTAATCCCGCCGCAATGGAGTTTGGCGAGGAAACGATGGCTCTCAAAGCCGGTGAATATGCGCTCGAAATCCGCTCCGACCGAGTCTGGATCGATGTCTGGCACGAGAATCGCAGCTTGTCGCGCCGCATCCTTAGCATTGAGAACCGCTCAACCGGCACGCTCGATTGCACCGTTCACCGGTTCGGTGGCGTACCCGGGAAACTCAGCTTCCTCGATCTCGACCGGCCCCAGACGGCGCACAAGAAGCTTGCCGGAAACCGCCAAACGTTCGCAGAACAATTTCGGCGCATGCTCTTCCGTCAGTTTCCCGGTTGGGAGATCGAAACGCTTTCAGCTTCCATGGACCTGCAGCGTTCTTTTTCGCCGGTGTTCCCGCGCGCCCGCTTAAGGAAAGGCAACCAGCAGATTGCCGCCGCGGCGTGTCCCGACGTGCAAAATGAGGCCACTCTTCTAACGTTCGCGCTCATCTGGTTCGATTACCTGCTTAACCGTACTCGCGGCAAAGGCGTCCAGACTCGCCTCTGCCTATTCCTGCCCGAGCAGGCTGGTTGCTTGACCGCGTGCCGCCTCCGCTGGCTCGAAGCGGTCAGCCTAAATTCCACTATGTTCCGGTTCAACATGCATGGCTCTGCGGGCGAAGTTGACCCGCAGGACCTTGGTAATCTCAGTACCAGCATCAGCGCCCAACTGGCCGAGCGGCGCCCGGTCGAAGCCGCCGAAGGCTCGGAGAAAAGGCTGGAATTCGCGGTCCGCTCAGGGTTGAACGTGATTGATCCGTCACTTCTTGAGACCCCAGTTCACGGCCAGGTTCTCGCGTTTGCCGGGATGGACCGTGACATCATCGATCTGCTTGCCGTCTCTTTTTCCGGCGGCCTTGCGGTGTTGGAACTTAAAACAATAGAAGACATCCACCTTCCGATTCAGGCGCTGGACTACTGGATGCGAGTACTGTGGCACGCCGAACGCGAGGAACTCGGGCCTTTATTTCCGGGTATCCAACTGGCCTCGACTCCTCCCCGCTTGCTGCTTGTCGCACCCGCGATTGCCTTCCATTCCACGAATGCCGCCGTTCTTCGTTACTTCTCTCCCCAGATTGACGTCGAACGCGTAGGCATCAACTCAGACTGGCAGCGCGACCTGAAGGTCGTCCTGCGGCTGAAAGGCGCTAGCGTTCCGCAGTCTCACGGGAGTTCGAATGGGCGTACAAAGTCTTCTCCACATTAAAAAAGCCATATCAAATCTGAATCCTGATCAAGTCCGGCAATTGACGGAACAAAGTCCGCGCATAGCCCTCGTGGCCGCGGATACGGACGGCTATACGCGACTTGAGAATTTCCTGCTGCGCGATCTGAGTCCCGAACGCCGCCGCGAGTCCTCCCTGTCTCTCATTCGCGAATACAATCCGCCGCGAGGCATTTACGACCTTACTATTTACGACGAAGGCGTACCCGCGCCGCCTAAATCCTTCATCTTCAAATCCGCCGCGCCTGAACAACTGATCGAGAAGGTTCTCGAAAGCTTTGGCGATCGCGGCGTAGCACTCGCGCGGGCCTTTCGCCCCTTCCGGCGTCCTTTCATTGAGAAGGTTATCGCGAAAGTTTGCAAGGAGAATACGCTTTTCTCCCTGGCTACCGCGTTGCCCGACGTAATTCCCAGCATTATCGAATTGCCTTGGGCGGTGGCGGAGTTTGCCTCGGACACCGCGTTCCTGACCATGAACCAGCTCCGTATGGCCTTTCTCATCGCGGCCGCGAGTGATCGCGAAGTGGGCTACCGCGAACAGAAATCCGAAATAGCCACCGTCATCGCGAGTGCCTTCGGCTGGCGCGCCCTAGCACGTCAGGTGGTTGGCAAAATCCCGTTCGGCGGCGGTCTCATCGGCAAAGCCACGGTCGCCTATGCCGGCACGAAGGTGCTGGGGCTATCGCTCGACCATCTTTATAGCATCGGCTACAACTATACGCGCGAAGAACGCGAAAGCCTGTACGCCGACGCGCTGAAACAAGGCAAGAAAGTGGCTGGCCGAATCCTTAGTCATCTGCGCCCCGATTTAGCGGCTAAGTTCGCCGCCGAAGCCGCCCGTCACGCCCGGTAATCAAGAGAAGTTCGGCGTGAACTTCCTCGCAAGGGCGTCTGCCTTCGTAACTTGAAGCTTGGTCGGCTTATGATTCGGCTTCCTGTGCAATTCCGCCTCGACGTGAAGATGATATTTGCCCACGCAGGTCTTCAATTCGTTCCACTCGGGACTGTGGGCGGCGAACTCCGTCTCATCGGATTCGAGGAGCGTCTGAAGGCGGGACTTCACGGGATCGTGCGCATACTTCGCGACCGCTTGCTTTAGCGTGTCACGTTCATCGAGTGTAGGCCGGAAGAGTGACATTCGAACTGGGGTAAATCATATCAGGCGTGAATCAGCCTGGTTTGAGCTCGGTTGACCTCGCTTAGGCTCAATGGCCCGGTAACAAGATCGATGCGCGGGTTAGCATGACAGCGGCACCCGGTCCCATTGCATCGTAGAAACTGTTGAAGCGCCTTGGCTCCGCAGCTTTGCCGTACACCTTCAAGTTATTCGCCCAGCGATAGCCGATCGGTTCATACCACAATTCCGCAGTTACCTCCAGAGGCCCTTGCGCGTCGGGAATCGCCACGGAATATCGTACACGGCTACCGCGATCGGTAAAGCCAGCATCGTTAAGGGCCGCACCATAAACCGCGATGTCCTTATCGGCGGTCGTTTTGTCGAAGCCATGCGGGAGGATGCGATTGTCTTTGATGTATCCCACGGCACTCAGCAAGCCAGTGGTCACGTGGCCTTGCTGATCTTTCAGAATGTCCTCGTAAATTTCCACCTGGCCGCTATTGGTGATTTCGGTGTAGTGCGGCTCGAAGCGCGCCGGATCGGCGTCGTTATCGTTGCCTCGGATCGACCCGTCGGGATTCAAGCCGCCCGACTCGAATATCGTTTTATGGTCGCGGTCTTGCACGGTGAAGTGCAGCCAGGCACGGCGAGATGGATAGGCGGTCGGGAATTTGTGACCGCCCAGGTTTTCGACAAAAACGTCCGCCTGAAGCCGGCCCGCGCTTACTGTTAGCGAATCGATGTCGATATGCGCGGCCTTCGCTTGCAGGTAGGCGATCGTGCCTTTGGCGGCAGACGTCAACTCTTCCGGCAAAGCCTCTACGCTTAAGTCGTCGCGATAGCGGTTCAGCATGTTCTGCAATAAGAAATTCGCCGCGACGAATGTGTGTTGGTGCAGCCCCTGACGCGGCACGCCGAGGACCTTAGCGATAGGAACGGCTTCCTGAACTTCGGGCATGTGGCACTCCTGGCAGCTTTGTTTGTCCCGATAGTCACTGTGAAGCCATTCCTGGTACGGCACCTGCTCGGGCAGGATGCCGATTTGCTCGCCATTACGGCCCAAAGCCTTTGTGTAGAGCGTGTGACAGGTGGCACAGAGCTCAGACTTCCGAATGTGATCCTCTTTGTTGGGAAGGAACCCACCTGACGACGTGCGCATGATGCGCTGCTGCCCGAGCTGAATGTCGAAAGGTCCATATTCGGGATGCTGCGCATGCGAGTCGGGCGGATTGACTACAAAACCGCCGTTGAAGCTTTCACGCGAACCGAGTTTCTCTTTACCAATTTGATGACAGACCGAACAGGTGACGCCATCTTCCGCCTGCTGTCCAGATTCGTGATCGGGATCGAAGGGGAGATGCGAAAATATCTCGCCTTCTTTGCCGCGCAGCTTTGCCTCATAGCGCGTAATGGGCATGTGACACACGGAACAATCGTCTTCGATGAACGCTTGCGATTCGGGGTGATCGATTGTCTCGCGCCGCGAACTCGCCTGCCAATAGGGATCGCGCGAGGCGTTTGCCATAACGCTGGCACGCCAATGGAAGCCGATGGAAACATCCTCGCCTGTAGAAGTGGTAAGCCCGTTGTGACAGACCATGCAGCGATCGGAAGTCTGAAATGCCATACCGGATTTCTTGCCATGGTCCGCGCACACGGCATGTAGCGCAAATACCGGAAACGAAGCCAACAGGAGGAAGAGGCTCTTATGGAGCGTGCGCATCACCATCCCTCCGTAAGTTTTCCGTCTTGCCAATCCCAAAGAAGGTAGAACAGGACCGCCGGAGACCGGCCCCGCGTATTTGTTGCAGGCAAACTGACTCCCAAGTCAGCCCGTACGTGTTGACGTTTGCTGAGGGTGACCTGCATCTCGGGAACTATGTCCCAATCCACCCTGGCTCCCGTTTGCAGATCGCGAGTCGCGGAAAATTCGACCATCGGGGTCCACAGACGGCCCAAGCCCTCATCCTGATTAAAGCTCTTTCCCACAGCGGCGCGCCAGAAGAGCGATTGCGGCGCAACACGTGTGTCAGTCGGCAAATCACTTCCGCCTTGAAGCTGAACGAACGTTTTGGCTGGGAATAACTGATCGTAAGCGGCGAAGGTCTCGAATGTGGTCACGCCCGAGCCCAGTCCGTGCCTCAGGTTGCCAGTAGGAAAGTTTACGCCCCCCTGCAGGCTCAAGATGTTGGCCGCGTGAAAGTCGGAGAACAGCACCCGCTTGAACGCAAGCCCAGTATCGCCGAAGCCGCCGTACCAGATATGATTCTGATCCGCGAAATTCACCGGCACGGAAACTTCGATCTGGTTCTTTACTCCGAAGCGCTCCTCGTGCACAATCTCGTTAGTAACGCCAGGCGCTCCACCAGCATTCAGGATTGTCGTTATGACTTCTTCGTCTTCCGGGTAGGCCTTCTCGGTTAGGAGCGCGCGCGGCAGGTTCAACTCGCCACGAGACCAGGAAGAGCCGGTACAGAATCCGCGCAGGTAATGAACCACCTTGGCGATCTGATCCGATGTCAGTGCGTCGCGAAAAGAAGGCATGATCTGTGAGAAGCCGCGCGAGGGTCCGCCGTCGCGAATTACCGATTTCCAGACGTAGTCGTCTTCGGGGGTGGTTTGATCACATCGCGTGAAATCCGGAAATGTGTCCGGCCTTTTGAACACGGTAGTAGATTGCGGCGCTCCCTTACCCTCGGGACCGTGGCAGGCAACGCAGGCCGCTCGAAATATCTCTTTACCCGTATCGAGCTTGAGTTGAGGTTCGTCGTTCTTGCGGCCGAACGATACAGCCGCCCCCGCCCACAGCAGAATTACGAGTACGTACGACAGCGCTCGAAAAAGGTTGTGTAAGAGACCCGCATTTGCCTTCCACATGCCAGTGACCTTTAGAGCATAACCAATGCCCCGAAACGTTTTATTTTTGTTAGGAACGAAGCCAGTTCAACTTTGAGGCGTTTTAGACTGCAGCGGCGGCAGGACGCCCGGTGACTTCTTGTATCAGCCGCGCCCGGTGCGCTTGCCACTGGAGTTTGGCTGTCTCCGCGACGGCGGTATTGAGGGGTTGAGGGTTATCGCGATGGATTTCGATTATATGGCCGGGTTCTCTGTCGATTTCTTCGGGTTGTTTGTCCGTTTCGGCTGATGCGGTTTCTTCGGCGGCAGCGGCGTTTCCGGAAAAATGGGGAACGAAGCCACGATCCTTTTGAAGCTGGCGGAGAGAGGATAGCGACTTGTGGAAACCGCGCTCGGCAGCCGACATGAGGCGCTGAAAGATTGGCATCATTTCGGTGAGAGCGACGACGCCGATTTTCGGATCGGTGTAACTCATGAGTCCGGCTTCACGTTCTCTCCAGCGGCGGATGCGCCAGAACTGTTCGGCCATTTCGTTAACCAGGATTTCTTCGGTGGTGTTGACGGGTTGGTGCTGGGCGCGAAGGTCGGCTTTGAGGGCGTCGAGTTCGGCGGGATTCTCGCCGGGGTAGATGAGCGCTTTCGAGTAGAGCCCGTGTTTGAAGGAATTGCGGCTGCTGGCGGCTTTGCCTTCCGGGGTGCGTGGGCCAGAGCTGTGCTGGGAGTTTTCGCGGTTGATTTCGGCTCGCGAGGTGGACACCTCGGGAACTGGGGTGGTCTGGGGTTTGCGGGCCTGTTTTAGCGCTTGACGTTCGGCAGCGCGACGGAGTTGGCGTGATTGCATGACTCAACCGTTTTCTCAGGTGGGGTGTTCGCGCGAGAGTAAAAAACAGGGCTAACACGCTGAGGAGAATGCGGATAAATCTTTTTCAAAATCGGTGACCCACTTGCAAGACTCGCGCCTGACCTCGCTGACGCGTCGGTGCTCGGTGTCAAGGTAGACGGTGGATGGAAAGGTCGTTTCGTTTCGGCGTTTCCCACCGATTTAGGGACACCGCCGGGCGGAACGGGGCGTCTACGGGTGTGCGTACTTCGTTCTTCGTCAAAAACGCGGCTACGGCCGCAACTATCGCGGTGCTGTTTGTCTCCTGCGGCAAGAAGCCTACGGCGAGCAACTCGGAGGCTTCCGTGAGCGGGTCCGCGCCGGTCGATTATTCACCACGCATCGGGATCGCCGTTCGCACCGATTCGCGAACCTGCGTCGCGATTAAAAATGGAGCGGTCCTGGCGGACAGCCCCGTGACGCTTGTTTTGCCAGTATCCCCGCAGAGCTTTGTCGAGGCGCAGATTTCAGGTCAGAGCCCGAGCGCTTGTCCGATTACGGAAGAAGTTGTCCCGGGGACGGAGAGCTATGAGATTTCGCTGCCCGCTTCTTCTAACGTGCCAAAACTGACACCGCTGATTGCAGTAGTTGGCACGGCGGCTTCGAGCGGTTTTGTCACTGGGGATGCCGGCGTGCAAGCCGACCTGGATCAAACTCATGCTAAAAACACGTTTCGCGCTTGCGGGGCTAGTGACGGCGTTCACTTGACTGTTTGGCGCGGTATTCCGGTCAGTGGAACGCTTGTGTGGAGCGGGCACTACTATGAGGATGGAAATCCGGGGACTCTGCCGACCTGCAGCGCCGGGGAATTGGCCCCGGTTGCGGCGGGTCATTCCTGACTTGCTTACGGGCACGCTTTACCAGTTGCCCTTGATACCCAATTGCATTTGGCGCGGATACACAGTGTTGCCGATCCACGCGTTACTCGGAATGTAGGTGCCGAAGTTTGCGTCGAAGGGATTCGTGTTGAACGTGTCATAAATATCCGTGAAGTGGTTTAGCACATTAAAAGCCTCCAGGCGGAGCTGAACGCTCAAGCGCTCTGTAATGTGAGTCGTCTTACTCAAGGAGGCGTCCATTGTTACGGCGCTCGACATACGGATTTGGCCGCTACGGTAGGGGTTCACAGACGGAGCGTAACTGGGGAGAGTAAGCCACGAGTAAGTGGATGGGTCCGTCCCGCAACCTGCGTTGATGCTGTTCTGTAAAGGTGCTATATGGCCGTCGTTGAATTCCTGCAGCACGCACGGGCTCCAGCCGCGAACTTTGTAATTACTAAAATTCTCTTTTACCGCGGGATTGCGCAGCTCGATTGCATTCTGGGGCAAATTCGCGGGAACTCCAGAGTTGAAGGCGAAGAACGAGGTGATTTCCCAGCCGCTGATCAGCCGGCTAACAAGCCCGTTGGTGGAATTGCCCCATCTTTGGCCCGCACCAAAGGGAAGTTCATAAACCGGCGTGATTTTAATAACATGGGGCCGGTCCTGATAATAAAGTCCACTCTGTAGTATGCCTTTTTGCCAGTCGTTGAAGCCCCAACTCTCAACTTGCTTCGAAAAAGTGTAATTGGCATTCAACGTAAGACCGCCGCGGAACCGGTAATTGTAAGTGGTCTGGAACGAGTTATAGTGAACGAAGCCGTCGTTTCGCCCGTACTGCGTCAGCCCGGTATATTGCGGGAACGGGCGCAACATCTGGTAACGGTTCACCGTTGGTGAGATCCCAAGCGAAGTACCTGCGAAGGGCGCCAGTCCATAGAAAGGATTCGGCACTTGGGCGTTGCAGTAGCTGGCGTTTCCACCCTCCGTGACGTTGCACTTCTCCCGGTCCGCAAGGTCGATGTCGTCATACTGGCCCGCATTAGTTTCTAAATTCGTGATGTAGTTGCCCACATATTTGAGTTCCAGGAAGGAAGGTTTCGTGACCTGATACTGGAAGCCAAAAGAGAACTGGTTTGAATTTGGCACCTTAAAGTTCCGGTCGAACCAGCCGAAACTCTGGCCCACATACGATGACGCTCCGTTCGATGCCCCAGGAGGCGGGTTCACTCCGCTCGGATAGGGATTGGCGATCGCGTTTGTGATCGGCGTGCGCCCGCCATCAAGCGTAGTCACCAGCGGCGTGTTATTCGCGAAGCCGTGGGATTGCAAGTAGTCGTTGTTCGGGTTCAAGAAGTAGCGCCCATAACCTCCCCGCATGACCAGCTTGTCGGTAATCTTGTATGCGAATCCGATACGGGGCTGAATGTTACCCCAGCGGATTCCCGAGGCCAAAGTAGAGGCGCCGTTCACTCCGGCAAACGTCATGCTGCCTTTCAGATCTGCAAGCTGAGGATAGAGCGCAAGATTCGCCGGAGAAATCATATTCGCAATCGGGCTAGCTGCACTCGCGTTGAACGGACCATTCAAGCGATTGTGGATTTCATATGGCGGTAGGTTTAAGTCCCAGCGCAAACCAAGTTGAAGCGTAAGCTTGGGATTCACCTTGAAATCGTCTTGAAAGAACGGTGCGATGTACCACTGCTTGTAGAACGGATACGCCGGGTAATTGGAACTGGGAGTGGTGCTGTTGTTGGCATTCTGGTAGCCCAGCAAAAATGAGGCATAGCTATTGCCGCTGATGCCGTTCGGCTGCTGCCAATCGTTGGAGGTGTAGCTGTTATCGACCGCGAACTGAAGAATGTTTCCCGTATCGTCGATGGCGTACTGATTCCATCGCAAATCCACCCCGGTGTGAATGGAATGATTTCCCCACACCTTAGTGACGTTTGCGTTAAGGCTGTAATCGTCGGTGACGTTCTTTTGCACCTGACGCCCTAGTGTTTGGTAGCCATTCATCTGCCATACGCCGAAACCGGCCGGCCCTGGGATCTGGCCAAGAAGCGATTGAGGCAGATCCAGATTGCCGAGGTTAAACCCGATATTCGCCGCCCCGAGTCCCTTCTCGATAAAACGGTTATACGAGGCGCGCATGTTGAATACCAGCGTTGGGTTGACGATTCTCACCCAGTCCACAACGTAAGCGTCGTTAATCCGCTGAAAGGGCTGCTGTCCGTCTTCACCCGGGCCGATGATCCCGTTATTCGCGCGGTTTTCCGTTCGGTCGTTCGATGCATGACGAACAAAGATACGGTCTTTATCGCCGAAATTCCAGTCGAACTTGAGAATCAGGTTATAGAACTGGTCTGTATCGAAATAGCCTGGAATGCGAAGGTCGTTGAACGAATAGCCTGCCCCTATGCTGGTCGTGTTCGGCAGAGGCATGTACTTGGTGACGGCCAAAGCTACCGGGCTAATTCGGCTGATCGGGATAATATTGCCGGGAAACTGCTGGCGGGGGCTGATTTCATTGCCGCTCGCGTCATACTTTGCCGTAAGAGGATCGTAGATCTTGATTAAGTTCCCGTTCGCGTCCGTTAGCTTGCTGAAATCGCCAGTTCGCATGTCCGGTTCCGGATAGCTGAGGGTCAGAGGATTCGGCGTCCCCTCATGATAATTTTCGAAACTCCCCAGGTAAAACAGCTTTACTTTGCTGTCCTTCTTCAGCAGCTTCGGTATATAAATCGGACCGGAGACTTGGCCGCCGTATTGATTTAGAAAGTGATCGGTTTTCGGCGATCCGACCGCATTGTTCTGAAATGTATTTGCGTCCAGCCATGTCCGGCGGAGAAAGTCCCAGCCCGTCGCGTGAAACTGCGAGCCGCCGCTTTTCAGAATGGTATTGAAAATACCGCCGCTGGTGTGGCCGTACTGCGCGTCATAGGTGTTCTGCTGAACGCTGAACTCTTGAACGGCATCGACTATCGGCACGTACGCGATGTTGTTGTTGCCCATCTGCGCATCGTTTGGAGCGCCATCCAGCAGGAATTCGTTATTCGATTGCCAGCCGCCGTTGACCACCCATTGCGCAATGGCGCCATTATCAAACGGCCGCTGCCAAATGGACGCTCCCGTGAATGTCACGCCCGACATCATATTCCCCAGCATGAACGGATTGCGCGCATTTAACGGCAGTTCGGTCACCTGCAATGTGTCAACGACGCCGCCTCCGCTCGCCGACTGTGTATCCAGCATTTCAGGCGTACCAGTCACTTCGACCGTCTCCGTTACGTTGCCCACGTCGAGGGTCGCATCCACACCTGCGATTTGGCCCACCGCCAAGGTCAGTCTGGCTCGTACGTACTGCTTAAACCCCTTGGACGTAATGGTCAGCCGGTAATCCCCAGGTTGCAGCAGGGGGACTGTGTAACTCCCTGAATTATCGGTTGTGGCGACGTGATTCTCGTTGTTGGCTAAATTGACGACCTCCACTGAGGCGTTCGGTATAGCCCTGCCGGACGTGTCGAGCACGTGTCCTGCCACGGTTGCCCGAAATTCTTGTGAATATCCGGGAAGGACGAAAAACAAAATCGTCAAATACAAACCGATATTTGCAATACGGCGGATCACTTTGCCCCCCAACCCTAGTAAATTGCTAAACGCCAATGACTTTATTGCATTAGTCGTCCTCTGTCAAGCGAAACAAACCGAGGAAAACAACGAGGATGGAGAGAGAAGCTGAGCATCTTGATTAGTCAAGCGAAACGCCTCAGGGATACTGCAGACCATCCGCCAAGTGTGTTAGCTTCATAGAGAAAATCCACACAGGAGATCAATTATGAATACGCAGGAAGTCGCGGACAAGCTCGTGCAATTTTGCAAAGAACGGAATTTCCATGGAGCCCTAGACGCGCTCTACTCTCCCGATATCGTCAGCATGGAGGCTGGTGCGCCTCCCGGAAAGTCGCGTGAGTCAAAGGGCCTTGAGGCGATAAAGGCGAAGGGTGAATGGTGGGGCGCTAACCACGAGGTCCACTCGTCGAGCGTCGAGGGTCCGCTGGTCGCAGGTTCACATTTCGCGGTTACTTTCAAGATGGATGTCACGTTTAAGCCCCAATCCAAACGGTTCACGATGGAAGAGGTTGCCGTTTACAAGGTCGTTGACGGCAAGATCGTCTACGAAGAATTTTTTTATAACATGTAGACGGAACGTTCGAAGCGGAGCGTCGGCCGCGGTTCCGACGCTATGTTCCCGCTTGCGTCAGGAGTAAACGCCGGACTCGTTGCAGAATAGTGTTGGCGCGGAACGGTTTAACAATATAGTCGTTCGCTCCGAGCGTCCTTCCTCGTTCAATATCGGCAAGACTATCCTGAGCGGTCAGCAGGATAACGGGCAAGTTCTTCATTCCGGGCTCTCGCCGGATGGCTTCCAGCACTTCAAACCCGTTCATTACAGGCATATTTACATCCAGGAAAACCACGTGGGGAGGAGCGGTTTTAAGCAATTGCAACGCCTGAAAGCCGTTCCTCGCAACGCGGCAGTCCATGTGTCCCGAGAGAATCGTTTTTAGAAGCGTCGTCACCGCCGGATCGTCATCGGCTATTAGCACGGAGATCTGACGGTTTGCCGGCGTCGCACTTTCTACTTGCCGGGATGCCAGCAGGCGAGAGGCCCTAACAAGAAGTTCCGCCGGTTGCCACGGAAAGCACACAAAGTCGCTGCAGCGTATGTAAGCGTTTTCCGAGGCGTGCGCGATGTCTTTCGCCGCGACCGCCGCCAGAGCGGGAACTGCGGGAATGGTTTCTATTTCGTGGCCCGCCGACTCCCCCAGTTTCACGATCATTGCATCGCAAAATCCGGGTGAGCACTGTTCATAGGTCCCTGGTATCCCAACTGCGCCTGCACCGCTCAAAAGCGTGGCGATCTCTAACCCCTCAACTTTCTCAAGTCCGGCCAGCAGGAATCGCGTTCCCTTGAGCCGCGTCATGATTTCAGGAGTCATATCTGCTTCTATCGGATTTGAACCGAACTGAGGTACCCTGAGAGCTCGTCAAGTTTGGCCGCGAGTTGGCGGACGTCCGCGTTCTTCGCGGCAGTCTCCATAACCGCCCCGAGAGAAGACAGTTCCTCGAAGCCATAAGAGGCGCCGGTCCCCTTGAGATTGTGTGAAATGCGCTGAATACCCTCAAACTCCGCCGACTGCAAGAGGCCAGCCAGAATTTGCAATTCTTCGCGCCGCGTTTCGAGATAAGCCGGAGCGATCTCTTCCAATCCTTCTGGAATATCTATAAAGAGTGACTTGGACATAGGCATGGTTTTCTGCACACTGTGAGAGCTGTATCCGTTGACGGCGGCCAGAAGTTTCCGCTTTGAGATCGGCTTCGTGAGGTGCCCGTCACATCCGGCGCTCCGGGTATCGGCTGCATCGCTCGCCAGCGCATTAGCGGTCAGCGCCAGTATGGGAGTTCGCTTTTCCGATGCTTGTTCCAATGCCCGTATTGCGCGGGTTGCGGTTAGGCCGTCCATTACAGGCATCTGCATATCCATCAGCACTAAATCGAATGGCAGTCGCTGGAATAGCTCGACCGCCTCTTGTCCGTTCTCCGCAAACGCGATCCGATGAGCCGTCCCAGAGAGATACGCTTCAAGCAAATACCGGTTGTCCGGAGAGTCCTCCGCCGCAAGAATGCGAAGTCCGCGAATCGCCTCGCAAACCGGAGCAACGTGCGGCGAATCGGCCAGGGCTAAAGCGGGCGCGTCCGCCCCCAAAGCCTCGCAGATCAGACGCAGTAATTCAGCCCGCGGTACAGGCTTTACAGCGTAGTGAGCCACGCCAAGCCGCCGGCATTTGGTCGCCTCGCCCGGGCGGTTATCCGACGTAAGCATCACAATGGGTAGATCCGCGACTATGTTTCGCAGATCCGTCACAGCCTGAAATCCATCGATATCCGGCATATTGACGTCCAGCAGAACGACCGAAAATGGGAGTTCCGCCTCTTGGGCGCGTGACAGCGTAGTTACCGCTTCGTGAACGTTGGAGAAATCCGCCACTTCGAGGCCCCAAGACTGAAGCGCCTCCCGGAAAATCAGACGATTTGTCGCTTCATCGTCAATGACGAGCACGCGTTTGCCTCGTAAGTCAACTACGGCGGAAGTGGCACTGACTCCCGATGAAGCCTCGAAAGCGGCTGTGAACCGGAACGTGCTGCCCCGTCCGGGCACGCTTTCAACGGTGATGTCTCCGCCCATCAATCGAACCAGACGCCGTACGATGCCAAGGCCGAGACCAGTCCCGCCATATTTACGCGTGGTAGAAGGATCCACCTGTGTGAAGTCGTCGAAAATGGACGTTATTTTCTCAGTGGGGATGCCAATCCCGGTATCGGAAACTTCAAACTCAATGACTCCCGCGCGCTCGCCTTCAGGATGCCGAACCGTTAAGGCGATGCTCCCCTTCTGTGTGAACTTCGCCGCGTTACCTAAGAGGTTAAGCAAGACTTGTTGAAGCCGCATGGGGTCGCCCAGCAGCGCGGTTGGGACATGGGGAGCGAGGCTCGAAACCAGGCTAACTTTTTTGGCGGACGCCTTAGGCCCGACTAGCTCCATCGTGCGGTCAACGACGTCCGCCAGATCGAACGGTACAGTCTCCAACTGGAAATGCCCGGCTTCGATCTTCGACAGATCGAGGATGTCGTTAATCAGAGTCAGAAGGTTTGCCCCGGCTCTTTGAAACACATCCACATATCGAGCTTGTTCCGGCGTAAGCGCGCTTTCCGCAAGCAGTTCCGCCATCCCCAGAATCGCGTTCATAGGCGTGCGGATTTCGTGGCTCATCGCGGCCAGGAATGCGCTCTTCGCCGCGTTGGCGTGCTCGGCTGCTTCCTTTGCTACTCGAAGCGACGCCTCCATGCGTTTACGCATCATGACGTGGCCAATTTGAGCGCCAATTTGAAGAGACATCTTTAGCAGCTTCTCGTCTCTTGGCCGCCGCTCAATACTAAAGAACTCAAGAACTCCCAGGATGTGGCCACCCGCGAAAACCGGGAATGCGAATACCGAATGAATTCCGGCCTCATGGGCCACCGCCCACCGAACAAGATTCGGGCTGGGAGCGACCTGGTCGAACCAGATTGCCTCACGACGCGACAAAACCACTCCCGGAATTCCTTGATCGCGGTCCAGTGCGGTTTTTGCGGAGAAATCGCGAAAGGCAGCGAACCGGCCTGGATCGGGATCGTGCCAGACCTCGGTTGACGTCAATTCTCCCGTTGCCTCGTCCGTTAAATACAAGTGGGCCAGCGCAAACTTAGCCTCTGTACAGATATGTTCCAGACAGCCGTGTACCGCGTCTTCCAGCGATGTCGCCTTGTTTGCGGCCTCGGTAATCTTTTGCAGAGCCGCCATTAGGGCGCTCTCCCGTTGCTGCTGTATTTCCGCGGCCTTTCGAGCGGAAATATCCCGTAGAAAAGCCTGGAATGTGAGCTTATTGTTCACGGTCAGCGGCCAGATCGTCACTTCGACGGGTATTTCGTGCCCGTCCCGGTGCTCCGCGATCAACTCCAGTGGCTTGCCGAGAACCCTCGGAGTACGCGTCGCGGTGTATCGCCGCATGCCGTTTCGATGGGCATCGCGATACCGTTCGGGAATCAGCGTATCGGCCAGATCCTTCCCGAGCGTCTCCTCACAAGCCCACCCGAATAACGCTTCCGCGGCCCGGTTCCATTCCGTGATCCGTCCCTCGGCATCGGTGGCAACGAATGCGTCGTTTGCGGTTTCAAGTGTCAGCCGCAGTTGTTCCCGTTGTTCGAAAGCCCTCGCTTCGGCCCACTCCCGCTCGGCGATTTCCTTCTGCAGCGACTGTTGGTTCTCGATAAGCAACTCGCTGGCGACCTTCAGCCCTATCGAGACGTCTCCGATCTCGTCCTGATTAGTGTCGGCCTCGTTGACAGGCTGATTGGAAGCAATCAGAGCCACTTGCCGCTTGAGAAAGGAGGCCCTCCGTTCGATCCCCGTCAGAAACAGCCAGATGCCGATTACTCCGCCCGCGATGCCGCATACAAACGTGGAAGGCCCGAGTATTTTCAACCAGTTATGAATTCTCTCCAGTTCTTGGGATCGCCCGGCCTGTAGAGCTACTTCCTCGGCATCGATCTCCGCCATCGTGTTCGAGACGGCTCTTCGGGCCGCCAAGCCCTTGGCCAGGGCATCTGGCGATTGCTCATTTGGCGACGACCCCTGCTGAAACGGGAAATCCGCAGCTTCGCGCGCCTCCCCGCCCAGCGTCTTAAGCCGAACCTGCTGGCGCGGATTATCAGCCGTTAGCCGCTGAAGGCTCCGAATCGCGATGGGAAGGTCTACTCCGGCACGCTCAGCAGACCGCCAATACTCGGGCTTCCGTGTAACGCGGTAGGCGGTTATCCCAATAACGGTGTCGCTCATATCCGAACGAATCCGGCTCAACGAGACGCGTACCTCAAGCGTGTGGGTTACCCACGATTGGGCGTGCTGCTGCTCAGAGATGAGCAGAAGCGTGAGCCCGCTGTTTACGAACAACGCGCCGAGTGGAACGGCCAGCACGACCAACCCCTTGGTTCGCAGGCGCAGGTCGGCCCAGCATCTTCGTACTCGATTGTGCTCCGCTTGCAATAGAACGAGGTCCTTCGGAACCCTTATCGGCCAAAACAATCCGGAATCGTGAAGAAGAAGGCTACGCCAGGAGCACTCCCTCGCCGTCGTGGCCCGTTAAGTTACTGCAAACGGATGGACATGTTTTCGAGCCGAGTTAGAGACCCTTTTCGACCATCCGGAGAAGTCGTTCCGCCAGCGCCCGCACGTCCTTACCGGACATACCGTTAAGCGGACCCTCAATGACGAGGAAAGCCAACCCGTGGACAGCGGACCAGGCAAGGTACTCAGCCCCTGGCCTGCGCTCCGGGGGAAGAGCCCCCGCAGCCACCATCATGTCCAAAGCAGATCCAAGCAGTTGGAACGGATTTAAGCCACTTTTGCCCGTTTTGGCGATATCAACGTCGTCTTCCACTGGATCGGGAACCGAAAAAGCCGTTTGAAAGAGACCCGTTTCTGTAAGCGCAAATTTCAGATAACCAGTTCCAACCGCTCGGAGGGTAGCCCGTGCCGCCTCCGCCGGGCGTTTGTTGCGCGGTAAACCGGCAATCTCGGCTTCCATGGCCAAGGCAAGCGAAGAGAGGGCGGCGGCTCTGACGGCCTGCAGAAGATCGGCGTGACTGGAAAAGTGCCGATACGCGGCATTGGGAGCAACTCCAACGCGCCGGGTCGCCTCCCGAAGCACAACCGCGCTGGGGCCGCCTCGGCGCGCCATTTCAATGCCGGCTTCCAGCAGAGCCCGCCGCAGATCGCCATGGCGAAAGGTCTTTCGAACCGGCGGCTCAGTTCTCCGTTCAGCGCCCATAACTTCTTGTGGACAGTGTACACGTCTTTTGTTATGCTTTTGTGGACGGTGTACACATCACCGGCGCCAAGGAGCTAAAACCGAAATGTCATCCGAAACAATAACGACCCGGCCTTCGAATTTTGTGTGGTACGAGTTTCATACATTTGACGCGGGGAAGGCAGAGGCCTTTTATCAAGGCGTGCTCGGCTGGGGTGCGCATGATGCCGGCGTCCCGGACCGCCGCTACGTATTGGTTACCGTTGGCGAAATTGCCATCGGGGGAATTTTGGAAAAGCCGGCGAATAGCTTCACAGACGGCGCGAAGCCTGGCTGGATCGGTTACATAGGCGTAGACAACGTGGACGAGTTCTCCAAGCGTGTGCGGCAGGCGGGCGGCTCGGTGCATCGCGCAGCCGAAAACATACCAGATGTGGGCCGTTTTGCGGTAGTGGCCGATCCTCAGGGAGCGATTTTTGTGCTGTTTCAAGCACTCGACGGGAGGCAACAGCCTGAGCGCCCGGCGGCTGGCTCACCAGGCTCCCCGTCCTGGCATGACTTGGCCGCCATTGATTGGCAAACTGACTTCGCCTTCTATGCTGAACTGTTCGGCTGGACAAAGTCCGACGCGATGGACATGGGCCCGAACGGTGTGTACCAGATTTTCGCCGCCGGCTCCGGACCCATCGGAGGAATGATGACCAGAATGGACCCGGCGCAGAAGCCCGGCTGGCTCTTTTATTTCAATGTCGATGAGATTCAGGCGGCTATAGCCCGGGTAAAGGAGCATGGCGGCAGTGTAGTTCACGGACCTTCCGTCGTTCCAGGCGGTCAGCAGATTGCGCATTGCCTGGACCCGCAAGGCGCCATCTTTGGTATCGTCGGCCCGAAGAGTTGATACGCGTATCTGAGAAAGGTGACCTCAAATGAGCGCATTGCAAGGCTATCCACGAATCACTCCGTTCCTCTGGTTCGACTCGAACGCCGAAGAGGCTGTCGAGTTTTACCTCACCGTTTTCAAGAACTCGCGGCGGCTTGATAAGTTGCCGGCAACCGAGGGCGGTCCCGCGCCGAAGGGCCGCATCGTGACGATCGCTTTCGAACTCGATGGCCAGAAATTTACCGCGCTCAACGGCGGTCCGATGTTCAAGTTTACGGAAGCGGTCTCATTTTTCGTTCGTTGCGACTCGCAGCAGGAGGTGGACGACTATTGGTCGAAGCTTTCCGCCGGAGGGAGCGAGGGGCAGTGTGGCTGGCTCAAGGACAAGTTTGGGCTTTCCTGGCAGATCGTGCCGACGCGCTTGCCCGACCTTATTAGACAGCCAAAGGCAATGAAGGCGATGCTTGGGATGAAGAAGCTAGACATTGCCGAGCTTGAACGAGCCGCCGAAGAGTGACGATCGTGAAATGCCCGCGCGGAGCTCATGGCGACCATCCTCATTCCGGGCAAGTGATAGTATCTCGAAGTTGAAGCTCTACTTAGCCGTTACGCTTGCGTTGCTACTGGGCACATCCGCGCGCGCACGATCTGTTTCACCCCCGCAGATCATAGGGATCGCCCACATATCACTGCTGGCGCACAATTTCGATGCGTCCCGCTCGTTCTATCGGGACATGCTGGGGTTCGAAGAGCCTTACTCGTTGAAGAACGCGGACGGCTCGCCTTCCATGACGTTCTTCAAAGTGAACGAGGGGCAGTACATTGAACTCGCTCCGGAAAAGACCGCCGGTCAAAGCCGCCTCAATCACTTCGCCTTAGAAGTTCCGGATGCGGAAGCCATGCGCAAGTATTTGAACAGCCGCGGCGTCGAAGTCCCGGATCACGTGCCGACCGGCCGCATCGGAAATTTGAATTTCATGATCAAGGACCCACAGGGCGTAAGTGTTGAGATCGTTCAATACGGCTCCGCGAGTTGGACGGTACAAGCCAGGGGTAAGTTCATGTCCGGCCACCGTATATCCAGCCGCATCATGCATGTCGGCTTTGTCGTCACGGACCTGAAGGCCGAACTCGACTTCTACACTGGCGTCCTGGGGTTCCGCGAGTTCTGGCGGGGCAGCAAAGACGGCCAGGTTTTGTCCTGGATCAACCTCAAGCTGCCCGATAGCGACGATTACATCGAACTGATGCTTTACGCCAAAACCCCGGCACCCAATAGTGTGGGAAGCGCGAACCATCTCTGCCTTGAGGTCTTCAGTGCCGATGCCGCGTTGACTCTGCTGAAACAGCGTGCCGCGGCGACAAACTACAAGCGTCCGCTGGAAATGCACGTGGGTAAAAACGGCAAACGCCAGATCAATCTGTACGATCCCGACGGAACGCGGACTGAGCTAATGGAGTTACACACGGCCAATGGGCAAGCAGCACCATCCTCCGCAGCGCCTCCACCAGCGCCCA
>JALYVD010000113.1 GCA_030853405.1 Acidobacteriota bacterium
TGCAGACTGGTTGTGCCGCCGAGCCAAGTCGTGCAACCGCACGTGACTGAGGAGTCGTCGATCGATTTAGAGTAGACGTATGTAACGAGTATCTGGAGTCCTTTGGATAGCCGCTTTTCAAGCGTCATTTGCAGGGCGTTGTAGATGGAATTGGCCCACGGCGGGTCATTACCGTTGAATCCGGTGTACTGAGGGTAAGGCCGAAGGAGTTGGTATGCCTGAACGGTCGGATTGCGAAGCGAACTCGCCGGATTGGTGATGGAGCCGTAAAAAGGATTCGGTACGTTGGAATTCAGAGCTGCGATTTGGGAACTGGAGAGGTTTTCTACCCAGGGTCCAAGATAATCCAGCGTGCCCGCGCCGCCGAAGTACAGATGCGTTCCTTTCGTGCCGACGTAGTTCACGTCGAGAAGAACGTCGCCGCGGAATTCATGCTCCAGGCCGAAGTTCCACGTCTGAACATAGGGCGTGGCGTTCCAGTTTCGTATGGGATCGCTTATTGAGAGGCCAACGCCGGTTGCCAGCCCCTGTGAATTGCCGGGAGGAAGCAGCGGTCCCGTTCCGGGGAAAGGATCCGAGATGCGGCCGTACGGCGTTGCACCGTTGTTTTGATACGTGAGGACTTCCGGTGTCTGCCAGTTGAAGCCGCTGAACCCACCACCGCCGGTGCCGGAAGCAGCGCCTTTGATTGGCTCGAAGAAGATCCCATATCCCGTTCGGAGCACGAGATTGAGAGGCATACGGTAAGCAAGGCCAACGCGCGGGCCGAAATTTTGAGTATCGACATTGTACGGACTTCTCTCGTTCGAGCTTGCGAAATCCATCCCGCCTTTGAGTGAAGGGAGCCCGGGAACTTGCAAGGGCGAACTTACATTCGGGTCCAGCCAACTCATGCGGTTGTACCGTTCGGTGCGGGGAAGCGTTAGTTCATAGCGGAGTCCCAAATTGAGCGTCAAACGGTCACTCACTTTCCAGTTGTCCTGGAAATACCAGGCGTGAGCGAAATTTTGAGTTGTAACTGCGACATCAATGCCGTAATTGCCGCCGGTTGGCGAGCCACTGAAACTCGGGAATCCGACTAACATGGAGGCAAGCGCATCACCTCCAGTGCCGCTGGCCGGAGTTTGCGATGTGCCCGTCAAGTTGAAACTAAACTGACCTTCCGGCAGGCCAACCTGAAGGAAGCTGATACGATGCATCCGGCCTTCGTACCCGAACTTAAATTCATGTTTGCCCGCTACTTTATCGAACCCGGCGAGCAGATCGTGGGTATCCAGCGGGTATTGCAAAATCGAATAGGTTTGCGACCCAAGCGCCTGAGAGCTGACGTTCTGATAACCGTTCCCGATCTGGATGTTAGGCGTCGCGATGAACCCGGAAGTGAGGATATACTGCGGGAGCCCTAGCGTGGTAACCGGATTGAAGCTGGGGAAGTCGGCGGCCACGCCCGCGGTATAGCTGAAACGGCGCGTATATCCATACGTGACGTTCAACAGAAACGACGGGTTGAAGGTGTGAGAGAAATTGAGGGAGGCGGAATTGGCGTCGCCGTTTATAGGGCCTTGCGTGCAAGGATCGGCCACGTTTCCGAAACAGTTATAACCTTCGTTTGTGGTGTTGTCGCGAGAATAGCGCGCCGACAGGAGATTCGACTCATTGAAGCGATGATCGATCTTAATGTCAAAGCGATCGTCGTTGCTTCTTGATCCCCCGGTGCCGATCCAGTTATTGAGTGGATTGTAAGACGCCGTTCCCACTCCGACATTGGGAAGCGGATAATACTGCATCATTTTATATGCAACTGGATCGATAAGGTTGCCCAGTACCGGCCTGGCCTGGTACGACGTGCCCGCGAGAACAGGACTGCCGGGGCTCTGGTAAGTAGCTAGGTTGTTAAAAGGGATGGATCCACTTCGCACCGGGCCATTTACACTGCTGCTGAAAACACCGGTGTAGGGATCCCATAACTGCCCCGCTGTTTTGGAACATAGCCCAGTGGAATTGAAGGCGCCTCCGGCCCGTGTGCATACTTCGGCGAAGTCACCCTGCCGCTCGGCCACACTGGGAACGCCTGCTCGGACGGTAGAGCCGCTGCGTGTCCTGGTTCCCTGGTAATCGAAGAAGAAGAACGTTTTGTCGTGAATGATGGGACCGCCAATCGTCCCTCCAAACAGGTTTTGTTTCCGTGGAGATTTTTTCAGGCGGTTCTGATTATTGAACCAGTTATTCGCATTCAGAGCGTTGTTCTGCAGAAATTCATACAAGCTGCCGTTGAAGTGATTGGTCCCGGACTTGGTAATCACGTTGACGACCGTGTTTCCGCTAAACCCGATGTCGGCGCTGTATGTGTTCTGTTCCACCTTGAACTCTTGAACGGCGTCCACGGGAGGAGTGTACAGCGCCGTTGTCACACCGCTGTTGTTCTCGTTATTCGTCTGGCTGACGCCATCGATGACGATGTCGGAAGTAGAATTGCGCCCTCCATTTGAAATGAAATTTACCGGGTTCGAATTTGCGCCGAAGGAGCTATTCGGAGCCTGAGTCACGCCTGGGGCAAGTTGGGTTAAATCGAAAACGGATCGGCTTATCAGGGGCAAGTCATTGATGAATTTCTGATTCACAACCTGGCCGGTCGAAGCGTCCTGCGTCTGCAGCAGAGGCGTGGCTGAGGTCACTTCGACGGTTTGACTGGTTCCTTTGACCTGAAGCTTGAAATTGATTTCACTGTTCTGCCCGACGTTCAGGATGATTCCCTTGGCCTGTTCCGTGCTTAGACCAGGCGCCGTCACGGACAGACTGTACTTGCCAGGAGGCAGGTCCCGGAAGACATAGCGTCCATCTGAGCCGGTGTTGGCGTTGAAGGTGAAGCCCTTCTCCTGATCGGTCAGAACGGCGGTAGCCGACGGAATAACCGCTCCCGCCGGATCGGTGACAACGCCCGTTACGGATCCAGCGTAGGTCTGTGCTCGCAGCGTTAGCCCGCTCAGCGCAAGCAATCCGAATGCGATGGCGAGAAGCGAGACTTGCCGCCACCTGCTCCTCTTGAAGTTGGTATTCATCTCAGTAACATCTCCTTCTGAAAGCAATTGCTCCGAAGTATATTACAGAAAGGGCAGCCCCCCGCCGCTTATGGTGCGGGTTCCGAGTCCAAAACCTCGCGAACTCTCCTCAATAACTGATTGGGCGTGAACGGCTTCTGCAAGAACGCGGCGTTCGGCTGAGACAAGATTCGCTGAAGAATTGCGTGCTCGCTGTAGCCGGACATGAACATCACCCGGACTCCCCGCCTTTGCTTGCACATCTGCGCCGCCAATTGCTCTCCATTGCCGCCCGGCATAACGATGTCCGTCAACATCAAGCTAATTTTTTCCGGGTGCGTACTACAGAGCGCCAGCGCTTCTTGCGGGTTTGAGGCCGCCAGAACCGTGTAGCCATTGTCTTTCAGAATTGAGTTGGCCAGTTTCCTTAAACTCGGCTCATCTTCAACCAGCAGGATGGTCTCCGATCCTTTCGCAACTTCGGGCTCGGTACGCGTCGCCGGAGTCTCTTCCTTTTGCGCGCAAGGCAGGTAAATCGTGAACGTGGTCCCATATCCTGGTTCGCTGTAGACGGAGATCTGACCTCCGCTCCGTTTCACGATGCTGTACACGGTCGCTAAGCCGAGGCCGGTTCCCTTACCAATGTCTTTGGTCGTGAAGAAGGGTTCAAAAATGTGAGTGCGGGTTTCGGCGTCCATGCCTTGCCCGCTATCGCTGAACAGCAACCGTGCGTAACAGCCCGGCGTAAATCCCAGTTCGCGGTGGAATCTGTCGTCCTCGACAACCCAGCTTTCCGTGCGGATCGAGATCTTGCCGCCTGAAGGCATGGCATCGCGAGCGTTCGCGGTCAGGTTCATCAAAATCTGTGCAATCTGGCCGGGATCTGCGTGAATGCTTTGCAGCCCGGGTTGAAGTTCCAGCTTGACCTCGACGTCTTCACCGATCAACCGTCGCAGCATCGCGT
>JALYVD010000115.1 GCA_030853405.1 Acidobacteriota bacterium
CGTCGGGATCGTGCTGCGGAATTTCGGGGGAATTCAGGCCGCGATTCAGGAATTACTGCTGGACAACCACCTTGCCGGCATGAAAGATAAGATTTCCAAGCTGGACAACCGTGCCGTGTTTGAAGTCCCCCGATTGCTTCAGAAGATCCTGGAAGCGGAGCATCACCTGGCTGACGCCACGCCTGCCTGATACCTCCACGCGGTCTGAATACTCGCCCGATCGGAAAATCGAGTATCGGTATATTCATTGAAATCGATTTTCTTGTTTAGAACGCCAGTTTCAATCATCAGGTCGCGAACCAAGTCGAAATCGGCCTTACGCGGCGCGAGTGGACTGTACATCACGCGGTCCATTGGGTTGGTCAGCGCCCAGCGGAGCAGCGCAGGCCTCTGATGGTAATAGAAGCGCCCGACGAAATCGGCGGCGTCTTCGCGGTACGGTTTGCCTTTGTCAAGCCAGAGCCCAGATCTCGCAATACCGTCCACCAAAACCTGAACGACATCGGGACGCGTATCGATTAGATCTTGCCGCACAACGAGGATGCACGACATGTAGTCCGGCCAATACTCGCGCGCCTGAAAGAGAATGCGGCCGTAACCTCCCATCTCCGCCTGAGACGGGAACGGCTCACCCATCGAAAAGGCGTCTATCGCCCCGGCCGCCAGCGCACCCGAGACATCCGGCGGGGCCATTTCGACCATCTTGATATCGCCTGGCTTCATCTTCCAGATCTTCATTGCGCGAAAGAGAATCAGACGCTCGTCGGAGAAGCGGCTTGGAATCGCCACAGTGCGGCCTCGAAGATCGGCAAAGGTCTTGATGGGACCATTTTTTCGAACGACTACGGCACTGCCGTAGCGATGACCCAGATAAACGACTTTGATCGGAACGCCCTGCGCTTTGAGCGCAATCGCCATCGGGGCGACGATAAAAGCCGCTTGCACTTTGTTCGAAATGAGCGCTTCTTTCATTTCCGGGAAGCCCTGAAACATGCGCGGCAGAAAGAGTTCTCCGGCCTCGGAGAATTTAGAGATGTAGTCCGTCACCGGGCATGTAAGCTGGCACGTGACCGGAATATAGGCAACGATGATCTTCCGCTTGGCCGGCAGACGATAATCATTTAGAACGGCTGCCCAATTGACATTCAGGTAGCCATGCAGCGATGAGATCAGCACAAGCCATGCCAGCGCACACAGCAGGATTGTGTTCTTAAGACTCATGGCGAAATCCCCATCGAACCGATTTGATCTTTTCGAGCCTCCGGAAACCGAAGTCCAAGGCTAGACCAATTACGCCGATTAGCAGCATGGCCGCAACTACAAGATCGTAGCGTTTTCCAGAATTCCGGGCATCGATAATTAAATAACCGAGGCCGGAATCGACAGCGATCATTTCCGCCGCTACCACCACCAGCCACGCAATGCCGAGCGCTATGCGCAATCCCACGATGATCTGGGGAAGAGCGGCTGGAAAAACGACCTTCGCGAGAAGCTGCCAAGGCGCCAAGCCGAAGTTCCGGCCCGCTCGCCGCGCTACGGAGGGCACATTCGATACGCCGTCAATGCACGCAACAACGATGGGGAAGAAAGCGCCTAAAAAAATCAGGAAAATCGCGGCATAGTCTCCCACGCCGAAGAAGATAATGGCAACCGGAATCCATGCGATAGGACTAATGGGCCGTAGGATCTGCATGACCGGATTAACCACCTGGTTAGTGGGTGGATACCAGCCGAGTATCAATCCGAGCGGAATTCCGAGTCCTGCCGCAGCGCCAAATCCAACCGCGACGCGGCGCAAGGAATCCGCGATATCGCCCCACAAAACATGTTGCCGGAGTAGCTCAGCCATTCCCTTTTCTACACTCAATGGCGAGGGAAAAATCTTGGTTGCCGTCCAGACAACGGAGTAGTGCCACAAGGCAAGGAGCAGCACGCACACCAGAACCGGCCAGAAGAACCTTTCCCATCTTCGTGGCTCAACGAGCGACCTCATACTTGATGTGCCAAGCCGATCTGCTGGAAAATGCCATCGCGAAGTTCCAGGTAACGGGGTGAGCTGATGTCGCGCGGGTGCGGAATATCGACATTCACGATTTGCTGAACCGTAGCGGGGCGGGCGCTCATTACAACCACCCGGTCGGCAAGCTGAACGGCTTCGTCGATATCGTGCGTCACGAAAATGATGGTCTTACGCTCCGCTTCCCAGATGCGAAGGAGTTCGCCGCGCATGATCAGGCGTGTAATCGAGTCCAGCGCTCCGAAAGGCTCGTCTAAAAAGAGCATGTCTGGATTTACCGCCAGGGCGCGGGCGACTTCGAGCCGCTGCTTCATGCCGCCCGAAAGCTCCAGCGGATACGTCTTCTCGAACCCGCGCAAACCGACCATTTTGACGTAATGGGCGATGCGCTGTTCGCGTTCCGAACGCGGCAGTTTAAACAGGCCAAAACCTATATTCCCCTCAACCGTGAGCCACGGGAACACACCACGTTCCTGGAAGACAAAGATGCGGCGAGAATCCGGCCCCCGCACGACTTCTCCGTCGATTCTCACTTCTCCGCCAGTCGGGGAAAGGAAGCCCGCCATGGTACTCAACAGTGTCGATTTGCCGCATCCGGAAGGGCCAAGCAAACAGACAAACTCCCCAACGCACACATCAAGATTGATGTCTTTAAGAACGGGAGTACTCTTGCCGTCGCGCGTGAAGATCATGTTGACGTGCTCCGCGCACAGCTTTGTTTCGACAACTTCCGGAATTACGGCAGCTTGCATTAAGTGCACTATTAGTCCTCTGAGTAACTCCAGCGGAACGACTTCACTTTCTCCAATGATCGGATGCCCATGTCGAGCAGCAAACCGATGATCCCGATCAGTACCATTCCAGCAACCACGAGATCGTAGCGGTTGCCGGCATTGCGCGCGTCCACAATCAGGAAGCCGAGGCCGGAGTTTACGGCAATCATCTCGGCCGCAACCACAACCAGCCAAGCGATGCCCAGGGTAATTCGCAAACCAACGATCAGCTGCGGAATAACCGCTGGATATAAAACGCGATACACGAGTTCAACTGGGCCTAGACCGAAATTGCGGCCCGCATTAATATAGACGGTGGGAATGCCTTGAACCGCATTGATGGCGGTTAAAAGTAGCGGCAGAAAGCAGCCCAGAAAGATAAGAAATATAGCGGCGAGATCCCCGACCCCGAACCACAGAATGGCAATCGGAATCCAGGCGAGTGGCGAGATGGGGCGAAGGATCTGAATCAGCGGATTGAACGCCATTTCCGCCCTGCGGAACCAGCCGATTGCCAGACCCATTGGGATGGCCAAAACGACGGCCAGCACGAAACCCCATGTGACACGGAAGAGTGAGGCGACCACGTCTTTCAGCAGCAGCCCGTGCGCCACCAGATCGCCAATGCCGCCGAGCACGCCCCAGGGTCCCGGCAATAAGTGAATGGGATTCCGATTCACGGCAATTTGCCAGGCTACAAGCAGAACGGCAATGAATGCAATCGGCCGAAGAGTGATAGGCAACTTCAAGTTTACTGAGTTTAGCTCGCGGCGCGGCCTGCGCGGGACGGGGCAGACTGCCGCGGGCTTATGAGGGCGGCGTTTTCTCGCTTTCCGGAATGTGTTCAATTGACAATGGCAGAACTGTTTTGTAGTCGAGGCCATTTTTATTAAGCGCCACGGCCACAAGGCAGGCGGCTTTATTTTCGAGGATGACCAGACGCTGAGCGGCTTGTGCTTCGCGCAGGCGGCGGTGGCCGAACTGCTTGATATTGCGCAAGGATCGCTGGAAGCCCGCTCGAAATGTGTTTTGTAGCGGAGTTATTTTGTAGATCCTTGTGCAAGCGCTCGATTTGGGTTTGGTCGGGCTCGGAGGCGAATTCAGCTTTGGCAAGAGCGATTTGAGCGTCGATGACCGCGGCGACGGAGAAGCGTACCAGACGGTCGTCGTTCACTACGAATGCGATCAGACGCCCGGTAGCGGGGCTCGCGGAATCGTATTCGGCGGCCCAGATGTCCCAGATGGCATCGTAGTCTTCCTGCGTTTCGCCAGGAAGGAGTTTATCGGGATTGCCTCAAAACAAAAGTGCGTGAGTTGTGGTCTGCGCGTCAGAGCCGAACCAGTATTCAACTGCGGGATGCCTGGCGGCGCTACGTACTCGGCTGGTGGGATGGATCCGACGGCACATCCGCAAATGCTTTTAGCTAGTTTGGCACAGCGCCGCGGGCCGGGAGAACGCGCTGCGAAAATTGGGCGTTCATCCACGCCTGCTCCAGACTGCTCACACCGGTTGAGGCGCTTGGTTCATGGCCAACACCTCGACCGTGAACGCTGGCCTGACAGTGGCCACACGCACGTCCGGTGGTGTAGGAGGCTGGCTGAGCGCAATCTCAGCCAGCCCACCTGATCAAAATGGTCCCGCAACCTATTAAGTTAGCGCTTATGCCGCTATCCCCTCTACTAACCCCCCGCGCCCAACTCTGCCCGAATCGCGTCGGCGATACGGCTCGTCCAGCGGTCCACCTGCTCATGTGAACCCGCCTCGATCATCACGCGCGCAAGCGGTTCAGTGCCAGAGAATCGAACTACAACACGTCCGCTTCCGGCAAACTCCAACTCGGCGGCTTCGATTTCGGTTTGCACGGATGCCAACTCCGATAATGGCCTTTTATGTTTGACCCGGACATTCACCAGTTTCTGCGGAAACGTCTGTACCTCATCCGCGAGATCGTCCAGTGACTTGCCGGAGTCGCGCACAATCTCCAGTACACGAAGCGCGGTCAAAATGCCGTCGCCTGTGGTTGCGTATTCGGAAAAGATGACGTGTCCCGATTGCTCGCCGCCCAACGACGCGCCTCTTCTCAGCATCTCTTCTAAAACGTATTTGTCTCCGACCGGAGTGCGCAACATCTCGATGCCTCGCGCGTGCAACGCTTTCTCCAGGCCCAAATTTGACATGACGGTTGCTACGACAACGTTGCCGTGCAACTTGCCCGCGCTCTTTAACGCAGAGCCGGCCAGGAACAACACGGCATCGCCATCCACCATGCGGCCTGAGCCTGCCACAAACAGCGCGCGATCCGCATCGCCGTCGAATGCAATACCCATGTCGGCGCGTGTTGCAAGTACGCGCGCCTGCAACTGTTCGAGATGCAGAGAACCACAATCCAAGTTTATGTTCCGGCCGTTCGGCGATGTTCCGAGCCACTCAACGTTGCAGCCGAGCTGTTCGAACAAAGCGGGCGCAACTTGGGTTGCTGAGCCATTGGCGCAGTCGATAACCAGGTGCATCGGGAAGCTCCCTGAAACCGTGCTGGCCAGGAATTTCGTGTAAAGGTGGTCGAGCGCCGGGTCTGCAACCAGAGCTTTAGGCGTGGCGTCCTCGCCGCGTTCAAGCCACTGCGTAATCAGCTTCTCTAGTTCGAGTTCAACGGCATCGGCCAGCTTGTAGCCAGAATGGCTGATCACCTTAAGGCCGTTATCGTGATAAGGATTGTGCGACGCCGAGATCATAACGCCTGCGATAAACGGCCCGGTGCGAGTCAAGTAAGCGACGCCGGGAGTCGTGATCACGCCGGCGAATCTCGCCTTCACTCCAGCTCGTGCTAAACCGCCGGCCACTTGTTCGGCCAGCCAGTGTCCGCTCTCGCGAGTATCCATTCCAATAACTACTTCCGGGTCGTGACTAAAGCTCTCGGGCTGCTTGCAAGCCCACGTACCTAGAGCGAATCCAAGTGCGTGCGCGGTTCGCGGATCGAGCGGCGCTTCGCCCGCAACCCCACGAATTCCGTCCGTTCCAAAAAGCTGTTTTGACAAATTGGCTCCTGCGAAGTGAAAGGTAACTCTCATCTTATCGGCTCGAATAACTATTCGATAGAGAGATTTCCGCTTCATACCCAATCCAGATCGGGATAAGGATTAGAATCAGGATTGGACAACGGATGAATATTTCGGTCAAGAGCGAATACGCGCTCAAGGCTGTCTTCGATTTAGCCTCGCAATCTCTGACGCAACGGCAGAATTCGGGACCGCTCCCGCCCGTCAAGATCGCTGATATCGCCAAGCGGCAGAAAATTCCGCAGAAATTTCTTGAGTTGATTCTGGCGGGTTTGAAGCAGAGCGGATTTGTGGATTCCCGAAGGGGCGCGGAAGGTGGTTATCTGCTCGCACGCTCGCCCGATGCGATTACGGTGGGCGAGGTACTGAGGACGGTGGAGAACGTGAAGAGCAGTCCGCGGCCGCGAAACGATCCGTTCTCCGACATTTGGCAGCGTGTCGATTCATCGGTTTCGGATGTGCTTGACCAGACAACCTTCGCCGATCTTGCCCGCTCCTGGCAAGAGAAGAATTTGCAATACGTTCCCAATTGGGACATCTGAAAGGAATTTGCTTGCTCTATCAGGACAGTTCGTTTAGCATTGGCCGCACGCCGCTAGTAAGACTGAATCGCGTAATTGATGGTGCAAAGGCCACAGTCTTGGCGAAGGTCGAAGGGCGCAATCCAGCCTTCTCGGTGAAAGACCGGATCGGCGCCGCGATGGTGTGGGACGCGGAAGAGCGTGGCTTATTGAAGCCCGGCAAAGAGATCATTGAGGCGACCAGCGGCAACACTGGGATTGCGCTTGCGTTCGTCGCCGCCGCCCGTGGTTACCCCGTTACGCTGATGATGCCGGACACTATGTCGATCGAACGGCGCAAGGTGTTGAAGGCTTTCGGCGCGCATCTGGTTCTCACGGAGGGCAGCAAGGGTATGCAAAGCGCGATTGCAAAAGCGGAGGAACTTCGCCTGTCCGATCCCGACCGGTATTTCATCCCGCAGCAATTCACAAACCCGGCCAATCCGCGCATCCATTTTCAGACCACTGGGCCTGAAATCTGGGAAGACACCGGCGGCGTGGTGGATGTCCTGGTCTCGGGCGTTGGAACGGGCGGCACCATCACTGGCGTTTCCCGATACATCAAGAACGAGAAGAATCATCCGCTGCTGTCCATTGCGGTCGAGCCCACCAGCAGTGCGGTTATCACGCAAACGTTGAACAAAGAACCGCTCCGCCCCGGCCCGCACAAGATCCAGGGGTTGGGCGCGGGGTTTATTCCGGAGAACCTGGATCTTTCCGTGGTAGACCGTGTGGAGCAGGTTACTAACGAAGAGTCCATCGAAATGGCGCGCCGCCTTGCGAGCGAAGAGGGATTACTTTGCGGGATATCCTGCGGAGCCGCGGCGGTTGCGGCGGTACGTGTCGCGCGAGAGCCGCAGATGGCCGGTAAGACGATCGTAGTTGTCCTGCCCGATGCAGGTGAACGTTACCTCAGTTCAGTTCTCTTCGAAGGAATGTTCGATTAACAGAATGATGAAAAACGGGATTGACACCTATTTCGTCGTCTCTAAAATGCTGAAACGGTGTGATCCCTCACGGCGAAATAGGCTGTCCGTCCCAGTTTTTCATTCATGAGCGCACCGCTTTCAGCCCAGATCCCTGAGCCAGAGGAATTGGTTGGTCGCCGTATTGCTCTTATCAGCGTCAGCGTGGGTATTATCCTTGCAGCCGCCAAGATCGTGATTGGCAGTAAAGCTGGATCCAATGCGGTTGTTTCGGACGGGATTGAAGCCTCTGGGGACGTCCTGTCGTCCACTATCGTTTATGCGGGTCTTTGGTTGGCGAGCAAGCCACCCGACGCTGAGCATCCTTACGGTCATGGGAGATACGAGACGCTTGCCGGACTGGCGGTGGGTGCGATGCTGCTGCTCTCCGGGGCTGCCATCCTGTGGCACGGATTAACGTCTCTGCACGAAGTGAGCAATGTTCGCGCTTACGCCATGTACCCTCTGTTCGCCGCGGTGCTGGCAAAAATTGGCCTCGCGTCGGCAAAGTTTCGCGTCGGCAAGAAAATAGATAGCAGCGGGTTGCAAGCGGATGCCTGGCATGACATTACTGATCTTCTCTCCACCTCCGTCGCTTTAATTGCGGTTGTCCTTACTCTAATCAGTCCGGCTCGCCTCGGTTCCGCCGATCGGGCGGGCGGGGTGCTCATTGGCGTCATCATTTTGTTCCTGTCCGTTCAGGTGGTTCGCCGCACAATCGATTCGCTGCTGGACACAATGCCCGAGCCGCAGCGATTGAAACAAATCTGCGACATTGCCCTCGCCGTTGAGGGCAGTCTCGGTATCGAAAAGTGTCTGGCCCGGCGCACCGGTTTGAAGTATCACGTGGACCTTCATCTTGAAGTAGATCCGAACCTGACGGTTCGGGAGTCTCACGAAATTGCCACGCGCGTGAAGTTCGCGATTAAAGAGAATCTCCGCTGGGTGGCCGACGTGCTGGTTCATGTCGAGCCCTGCGGCATGGCGGCCGAGCCTCCCCGCTTGCGCTCCTGATTTCGTATGGAAAACAAAGAGATTGCCAGGCTATTGCAGGAGACCTCCGATCTGATGGAGGTGGCAGGCGAGGATGGCTTTCGGATTCGTAGTTATCGGAATGCGGCAAGCGCCATCCTGAGCCATCCCGAGCGCGTTGCCGACGTCATCTGTAATCCCGATCGGAAGGTCACCGATATTCCAGGCATTGGCAAAGGTCTGGCGGCAATCCTCACCGAGATTTGCCAACGCGGCTCTTTCGAGCGGCGCGATGAAATGCTGGCACGCTATCCGGCGTCGGCCTTGGAGCTTTTGAAGATCCAGGGGCTCGGTCCGAAAAGCATTGCGCTGTTATACGAACACCACGGCGTGAAGTCGGTTGACGACCTGGAGCGTATCTGCCGCGAAGAGAAACTGCGCAAACTTCCGCGCATGGGTGTGAAGCTTGAGGAGAAAGTGCTTCGGTCTATCGAAGCGTACAGGCGCACTGCGGGCCGATTCCTTCTGAGCTTTGGGCGGCGCGTTGCGGATGAACTGATTGCGGAGTTTTCAGCTCTTGCTGGTGTTGAAGAAATCGAGGCAGCCGGAAGTCTGCGCCGCGGCCGCGAAACCATCGGAGATTTGGACATCATAGTGACGGGGCGCGGATCGGCTAGCGCTCTTACGCACTTGGTCAATCACGGAAAAACGCAGGAAGTTCTCGGTCAAGGTCCGAACAAAGCCAGCGTGGTGTTTGGTCTGGAGCGGTTGCAGGTGGATGTGCGCGCGCTGGGGGCGGAAAATTTTGGTGCTGCCATGCAGTATTTTACGGGCAGCAAAGAACACAATGTGACTCTTCGTACGAACGCCATCAAACAAGGTCTAACTCTGAATGAATACGGGCTCTTCACACTGGCCGATAACCAATGCATTGCGGGGCGGGAGGAGCGCGATATCTACGAACGGCTCGGCTACGCGTGGGTGCCGCCGGAACTGCGCGAGAACTCGGGAGAACTGGAAGCTGCTCAGAATCGCACGCTGCCGACGCTCGTCGAACTCGGCGACATGCGCGGCGACCTCCACATGCACACGGCCGCGACGGATGGCCGGGCTACGCTCCGCGAGATGGCGGAAGCCGCGGCGGCGCTGGGTTACGAATACATTGCGATCACGGATCATTCGAAAGCGCTCGCCATGGCGAATGGACTGGACGAACAGCGCGTAGTTGAGTTCTCCCAGGAAGTACGCGAATTGAACCGTGATGGCTTGCCGCTGCGGATTTTCTCCGGGCTTGAGTGCGACATTCTCCGCGACGGCGTCATGGACATTTCAGAAGACGCCCTTGCTGAACTGGACCTGGTGATTGGTAGTGTGCACAGCTACTTCAATCTTGAAGCGCCGGAGATGACTGACCGCCTGCTGCGCGCACTTGAATCGCCATCACTCAGAATCCTTGGGCACGTGACCGGACGTCTGCTCCTCCAACGTGAGGCGTATGCCTTTGACTTTGAGCGGGTGGCCGCGAAAGCCGCCGAGCGCGGCGTGTTCTTTGAAGTGAACGCCAGCCCCGAGCGTCTGGACCTGCCGAGCCATCTCGTCCGCTCCGCCAAGCGCAAAGGCTGCAAATTCACCATTTCGACAGACGCGCACCGTACGCAACACCTTCAGAATATGAAATACGGAGTCATCACTGCGCGGCGCGGATGGCTTGAGTCGGCGGACATCGCGAATACTCAATCTCTGGCGGAATTCGAAGCTACTCTAAGACGCAAACATTAGCAATATGAAAAACCGGGACAGGGTTCGTTTTCCCTCGCACCGTGAGCCCGCAATCAACAAGGTATGCTTCTTGCGATCGGAAAACGTTGCCTGTCCCAAAGTTTTTCAGCATCCTGCTAAAGCGCAAAAGTCAGGAATAAGATAAACTCGTCAATGAGATAGGAATTTCCGAAACGTTGACGTTTCGCTTCCAACGCACCCGTCCTCACCCCTTAGAGAGCAACTTCAAATGGCTACAATTGTGATCGATACACAACCCACACGGCCCCCCCGCTTTTGGGCTTCCACGAACGGCAAAAAGGCCGTCATGGCGGTCACCGGCCTGATTCTTTTCCTCTTTGTGTTATTCCACATGATCGGGAACTTGCAGGTCTTTGAAGGTCCGGAGCAGCTCAACTTTTACGGTCTTGCGCTACGCCGTTTCCCGGAAGCTCTGTGGGGAGCAAGAATCATTCTGCTCGTGAGCGTGATTCTCCATATCTGGGCGTCGGTCCAGCTTGCCGTTCGAAAAAATCAAGCGCGTCCAGTCGGCTATTCGAAACGAGACAATGTCGCGTCCGATTACGCCTCCCGCACGATGTATTGGAGCGGCCCGATCATTCTCGCATTCATCATCTTCCATCTACTGCATTTGACGACTGGCACCATCCATCCGGGAGGCCAATTTGTGGAAGGCGATGTCTATCGAAATGTCGTGTCGGGATTTCAGGTCTGGTACGTCTCGGCCTGGTATATCTTCGCGATGATTCTGCTTGGCTTTCACATCCGGCACGGGGCTTGGAGCATGTTTCAATCTCTCGGCCTCAATCACCCGCGGCACACGCCGATTCTTAAAAAGGCCGCAGCGGTTTTCGCGATTATCATCGTGGTCGGCTATATCTCAATTCCCGTAAGCGTCCTTTTAGGTCTGGTGAAATAAATGGAACTCGACGCACGACTCCCTTCCGGCCCTATCGAGCAGTCATGGGACAAAACGCGCTTCGATCTGAAGCTTGTCAATCCGGCGAACAAGCGCCGTCACTCGATCATTGTCGTCGGCTCTGGTCTAGCCGGCGTGTCTGCGGCTTCAACGCTCGGCGAACTCGGTTATAACGTCAAGTGTTTCTGCTTTCAGGATTCACCACGCCGCGCTCACTCGATTGCGGCTCAGGGCGGCATCAACGCGGCTAAAAATTATCAGAACGACGGCGACAG
>JALYVD010000120.1 GCA_030853405.1 Acidobacteriota bacterium
GCCTTCGCTATGACAGAGTGTAATCAATCCAGTTTCGGATTTGAAGCCTGTGGTTCACGCGAGATCGTGGCCCGGTTCGACGGCGGCGCGATCGGTTCCGATGGCGGCGCATTTCTGCTGCGCCAAACCGACAAGCGGCTGAATCTTCTGCCGCGACTGGCGCAGTGTTTTCTCGATGCGCGGAATCAGGATCTGGTTGAGCATTCGGTTCTGGAGATGCTTTCGCAACGCGTCTACGGTCTGGCTTTGGGCTATGAAGACCTGCACGATCACGAGCAACTGCGCAAAGACCCGGTGTTCGGGATTCTGGCGGGACGGCAAGAACTCGAGCAACCACTGGCGGGCAAGAGCACGCTGAAGCGCATGGAACTGGGCGCAGGCGCTAAAGACCGCTACAAGAAGATCGCGTTCTGGAAAGAGGCGCTGGATGAGTTGTTGGTAAAAGTGTTCATCGAGTCGCACCCGAAGGCTCCCGATCGGATCGTGCTGGACGTCGACACCACCGATTTGCCGCTGCACGGTAAGCAGGAGGGACGGTTCTTTCACGGCTATTACGACGAATACTGCTATCTGCCGCTCTATGTTTTTTGTGGAGAGCATGTTCTGTGCGCGCGCCTGCGGGAGTCCAATCACGACGCTTCGTTCGGCAGCCTGAGCGACGTGCAACGGATAGTGGCGCAAATTCGGGCGGCCTGGCCGGAAGTGAAAATCATCCTGCGCGCGGGGATTCCGGGTTCTGCCGCAACGAGCTGATGAGTTGGTGCGAAAACAACGGCGTGGATTTTGTGCTCGGTCTAGCGCGCAATCGGCAGCTGCGAAAGATTATCGGGACACAGATGCAGGAGGCAACCCAGCATTGGAACCAGACGGGCAAGCCGGCGCGGGCCTTTGCCGAGTTCGGCTACAAAACGAAAAAGAGGAAGACCGGCGGCTGGAGCCGGGAGCGGCGCGTAGTGGCCAAGGCCGAGCACCTCGATTGGAAAAGAAAATCCGCGGTTCGTGGTGACTTCCCTGGCAGCCGAGGCGTGGGCTGGGAAGGCTCTGGACGAGGAACTCTACTGCGCTCGCGGCACATGGAGAACCGCATCGAGGAGCAGTTCAGCCTGTTCGCCGATCGGGTGAGCGCGGAGACAATGCGTGCCAATCGAATGCGCTTGTATCTGTCAACGATGGCGTATGTGCTGGTCAGCGGCTTGCGGCGCCTGGGACTAAAAGCGACCGAATTGGCAGAAGCGCAGGTATCGACCATCCGCACGAAACTGCTGAAGATCGGAGCGCGGATCCGGGTGACGGTTCGCAAGGTGTGGGTATCGATGGCGTCCAGTTATCCGTGGCAGGGTCTGTACCAGCAGGTCTGGACGAACCTGCGCTGCTAAAAACCAGACCGTACGTCTCAGGGTTACTTTCAATTTAGCCTCGCGTCGCAGGGCTGCGGAGCCTTGTCCGGAACTAGGCCGCCAAAAACCCAAACGTCATTCGGAAGCTGTTTCGTCCCAGCTTGGGCCTTTCAGAACCGAATCGACGCCATGCGGCAACCTCTTGCCGCCAACATGGCCTGAAAATACGTTCATCTGGCCCTCCGAAGGCTCTATTGAAATGCGTGTGAGAAATGCGGGTTAGCAGGCCAGACGGCATCCTCCCGAGGGCACGACACTAACGCTTTCGCTATTTGCTCAGCGGAGAACCTGTAGTGAACTCCTTCAGAACTGGGTAATGCGTGACAAGCTCCGGGGGCGCCGGGACGGACTGTCCCTTCAGGATCGAGCTGATTTCGAGCGCGTTCACGGCTGCCTTGCCGAGGTAGTGGTTGTTGCTGATGGCGTAGGTATCCGTGCTGCCCTGCGCGACGGCCTTAATCCTGTCAATCCAGGGATCCAGCTCATTGACTGGGTAGAGGTAATCGTAGCGTTCATGCGGCAGGGGCCTTTTGCGCGAACCAGTGCTGGTAATTACGCCATGCAGGCGCACATAACCAGTTGTGCCCGTGATTACAGCGGCGGGCTTGATCGACCGCTTAAATAATGGCTGATCGATGTTACACATTCCGATCTCAAGCTGCTCCAGCAGATCGAGAATGCCAGGCTCGTTCCAGCTCGCGTGACGCACTTCGAGAATGAGAGGGTACTCGGGAAAGCGCTCGCGGAGCCGTGTAAGAGAGGCCCGGTTCTCGTCCGTGTTGCGGTAGCTCCAGGGAAACTGCATCAGCACAGCGCCCAGGCGCCCTGCTTCAAGCAACGGCGCCAAGCCGTCTTTCACGAGTCTTTCGTCCTCATTGCCAGCATTGCGCTCGTGCGTGAAGCCTTGCCATAGCTTCGCGGTGAAGCGAAAGTGCGGGTGATGCGCAATCTTCTCCACCCAGCCCGCAGCGGTCTTGGCGGTAATGGGGCCATAGAAACTTGTATTGATCTCCACGGTATTGAAGTAATTTGCCCAGTAGCGCAACGGATCGAAACCACGTGGTTTCGGAGCGGGATATACAATACCTGACCAGTCCTTATATGCCCACCCAGCTGGACCGATACGGATCATAAGCGTGGATCTATTCCGATAACCAGCCGGAACCAGCGGCTCAGCGCCGAATCTGCTCAACAGTGTTCAGGCTTCGAACTACTCTATCGCATTGGGAGAATAAAATACGAAGCCAAGGTTTTGCTCAATGTCCTTTTCAAAGGGCTTTGACGACAAGTCCCTTGAAGAAGATCTTTTGCAAGTAGCGTTGCGTCAAGTCGCTCGATTGCAGATCCAGCGGTCCTTTCTTTGTCGATAGGGCTACCAGATAAAGGTTCCCGAATACTGTACCCGCCGCATGGAGCCCCCATTACTCTGATACGCAATGCTGGTGATCTGACCCACGTTCGAATCCGTTACGGAAGCATCCGGAAGCCCTAGATTCGTGTGGTTCAGCGCGTTGGTCGCATCGAGACGCAACATGAACTTGATCCGTTCGGTAATTCTAAATTGCTTCATGATCGAAGCGTCGAGATTTACGAACCGAGGTCCCTCTAGGGTGTTGATTGGATAGTTGCCGAAGGTATTCGGAGCAGGAAGCTTGAAGGGACCCGGAACGCCTGCCGCCAGTTGCGCCGGCGTCTCACCCACAATCCACTGGTTGCGGTTAGGATTAGCTACAAAGGGACTCCCGGTTCCTACATCCGGAACACCATTGGGGCCTGTGTATGGC
>JALYVD010000138.1 GCA_030853405.1 Acidobacteriota bacterium
CCGCCTGAATCCCAACAACTTACCCTGGCACTGGCGTGATTTGGACAGGCTATCTTCGGCTCACAAAGGAGACCTCCATCCGGAAATCCACATCCCCAACCTTCAAAGCCTTTACTCTAAGCAGGCCTTATCGCAACCCTGTCCTATTTTGGACAGCAGTGAATAGGAGTCGCAATTCCTTATCAGGATGCGATGCCGCGTGATGAGTTGTTCCCGTAGTTGTGAGGCATCGGGCCACTTTGCATTCAACCGGAGCAAGAGGAAATTGGCCGAGGAAGGGAACACCTTCATGTCCATTCTTTTCAGTGCCTGCGCGAGTTGTTCCCGGTGCTTTATACAGTCGGAGATAGCCGTGGTACGGTATTCGTCGTCTTGCACCGCGACGGTCAAGGCATTGAGAGCAAGTTGTGTCACGGGCCACGCCGGCAGGAGACTCCGGATATTTTCGACCACGTCCGGGTGTGCAACGGCATAGCCGACCCGCAGGCTCGGACAGCCGTAGAATTTCGTCAGAGAACGAACCACGATTACTCCAGGGGTTTGCGCTGCTTCACACGCCAGGCTCTCGTGCGGCACATAGTCGATGAACGCTTCGTCCAGGAGCACATTCTTGCCCGACGAGAACAGAGGCCGAAGTTGCTCTCGTGTGTTGAATGCGCCGGACGGATTATGCGGGTTGTTTATGATCGCGAGATCGCATTCAGATTCGATTGCAGCTTGTATATCGAGTTGGAAATTCGACTCGGGATCGAGCGCGAACGGATGCAAGTTTGAACATATGCGCGCATACTCGCTGAAGGCCGGGACCGGCACAAAGCATGTGGCTGGATGAAACACTCGGACGGCCGCTCCGAGCAGAGCTTCCGCGCCTTCGCCGACCACGATAGACTCGGGCGGCACATTGATCAACTGACTCAGTGCACGGCGAAGCGGCCAGGCATGCGGGTCCGGATAGCGGGTTAGTCCGGTTATGTCCGCAGCATCCATCTGTAACCGTAGAGCGGCGCTGGGCGGGAGCCCGCGCGGGTTGATATTGGCGCTGAAGTCGAGTAGTTCCGTCGGCGCGAATCCATAAGCTTCGGCAACGGCGAATACATCCCCGCCGTGAATGGCAGTGCTCATCGGATTCGTCTCTGAAAACCTAATGCCACGGCAAAAGCTAGGAACGAAGCAATTGCGGTGAGGCGTATCGCGCGGCGCACGTCTCGACGTTCGGGCGACCTTGCTTCACCTCCAAAAACTGCGCCTTGAACGGGGATTCCGTCGTAGAAATTGAGCCCACCCAACCGGACGCTGAGCGCTCCTGCCATCGCCGCTTCACATTGACCCGCATTGGGACTCAGGTGCCTATCGCCGTCACGCCGCCAAACCTGCCAGCCTGAACGTGCTGCAGCTACGATGCAGAGTGCCGTCAACCGGGCAGGCAGCCAATTTGCCGCATCGTCTAAACGCGCCGCCGCTCGGCCAAAGTACATGTAGGGCGGTTCTCTATGTCCGATCATGGAGTCCAGCGTATTGACTGCTTTGTACGCCATCGCCGCCGGTGTGCCGCCTATTGCAAGCCACATGAGCGGTGCGATCACACCGTCGCAAGCGCTCTCGGCCAGTGTCTCGATCGCCGCCCGGGCAATTTCGTTTTCATCAAGATGGTCCGTGTCGCGTCCGACGATGCGGGCCAACCGCGTGCGGGCAAGCGCGATATCGCTTTTGTCGAGAGCTCGAATTACGGCACTTGCTTCGTCCAGCAGATTGCGGAGGGCGAGAGTCGTCCATGCGAGGACCACATCTAGTACTGCTCTTTTTTGAACTGCCCAGCGCGTCAGTTTCCATGAGGCGAAGGTAATTCCAGCGGTCAGCATCGCGCCTTTTACAAAGGAGCGTTCCGCAGTATCTGTGCTCCGCAAAAGGAGGCGTTCTCCCGCTAACACGGCTATTCCGATCACTCGCACGGGATGGGGAAACCATTCCGGATCCCCCGCCGCCAAATCGAGCAGCCATGCCAACGCGAGCGTCATATCCAGCTCAGAATTTGATCGATATCGAGCGAACGGCTCAGGTGAGCGGCCCAGCGGTCGATCTTTTCTTCGCGGCGAGCGGTTACAAATTCCTTCTCCCTGGCCGGAGTAAGTCCGCAAGCGCGCCGCACATCGTCAATAAATCGGTGCCGAAACGTGTCGTCGTCGAAGATCCCGTGGACGTAAGTGCCAAACACCCGGCCATCAATGGAAATCGCACCATCCAGTCCAGATTCCGTCACGGCGAAAGGGTGTGTCCCCGGCAAATACGTCGTCTTGCCGACATGAATTTCGTAACCGCGAAAGGGAACGTCGTGGGCCGATCCCGTGATAGGCCGAGTGGTTTTCTCTTGATCGAGAACGGTGTGAATGCCGAGGAGTTGGAGTCCTTCGCCGGTGCGAGAGACGCCTCCATTCTCGATTCCATGAGGGTCTTCGATTTGCCCACCCAGCATTTGAAGGCCGCCGCAGATCCCCATGATGGAGCCCGCACGTTCACGATGCTTCAGAATCTCGGGCGCGAAGCCCGTCCTGTGAAGCCAATCGAGGTCGTCGAGAGTTTGTTTGCTTCCGGGGATGATCAGCAAGTCCGCGCTGAGGGCGTCTTCAGCCGTTTCAAGATAAGCGAGTGCAATGGATGGCTCGGCAGCAAGGGCGTCGAAGTCGGTGAAATTCGATAGGTGGGGCAGGGCAATTACGCCAATGCGCAGAGGGCGGTCGCGATCATGCAAGGCGTTTCGATTCCAAATTCGCGATGCCGCTCGCCGGTCTTCGATCGCGACGCTGTCCTCTTCATCGAGCCCGAGATCGCGCAACATCGGAATCACGCCCACGCATGGCAATCCGATCCGATCTTCGATGGCGCTTAGGCCTGAGCGTAACAACGACTCGTCGCCGCGAAACTTGTTTACGGCGAAGCCCCGGATCGTGGCGCGCTCTTCGGGTTCGAGCAATTGCATGGTCCCGGCGAGAGAAGCGAATACGCCGCCACGGTCGATGTCGCCGATTAGCAAGCAAGCCGCGTTGGCAGCTTTCGCCATGCGCATATTCACGATGTCGTGGTCGCGCAAATTGATTTCAGCGGGCGATCCCGCGCCTTCCAGCACGATCACTTCGTATTCGGCGGCCAGCTTTCGATAGCTGTCCAATACCGCTGGAAACAATTCTTCGACGCGCCGGAGATGATAGTCGGATGCCGTCACCTGACCCCACACTTTGCCCAGCAGAATGACTTGCGAGCCGGTATCGGACGAGGGCTTGATCAGGACGGGATTCATCTCCGCACGCGGCGCGATGCGGCATGCCTCCGCTTGTAAGGCCTGCGCTCGCCCAATCTCAAGGCCGTCGGGTGTAGCCGCCGAGTTCAGGGACATGTTCTGCGCTTTGAAAGGCGCAACGCGAAGGCCTCTATCCGCCAGAATGCGGCACAATCCGGCCGTGATGACCGACTTGCCGACGTGCGAAGCCGTGCCGAGAACCATCAAGGCGCGCGCCATTGTTCTTTTTGCTCCCGATTCTGCCATCCGTCAAAATGTAGCAAGCCCGCAAGCGACTGCCGTCTGCACCAGCCTTTTTCTTCGAGCTCTGGCCCCTGCAGGAAATGACTGACGTAGCCCACGCACAGAAATGCCACGGGCGCTACGTGCGAAGGTAAGCCGAGAATTTCTCTCAGCCGATGCTCGTCGAGGATACTTACCCAACCAACGCCGATGGATTCCGCGCGCGCGGCAAGCCAAAGGTTTTGGACCGCGCAGACGGTTGAGTATAAATCGGTTTCAGGCGCGGAGTGACGGCCGAGGCCCGATCCGGTTGTGCGCGAGTGATCGCAGGTGACGCAGATATTGAGTGGAGAATCGAGAATGCCTTCGAGCTTCAGTTGCTCGTAGGCGGCGCGCTGTTCCCCTTTATATGTCAATGCGGCGCGCCGGTTTGCCTCTTCGAAATCCTGGTGGATCAGAGTGCGCACGGTTTGATCTCGTATGAGAATAAAATCCCACGGCTGCATGAAGCCGACAGAAGGCGCGTGATGCGCGGCCAGCAGTATGCGGTTCAAAACCTGGTCCGGAATGGGGTCGGAGAGGAATTGTGAACGAACGTCGCAGCGCTCGAATATGGCGCGGTAAACCGCCGCGCGCTCCGCATCTGAGAAATCGGAGTTCATTACCAGGCTCGGGACCAGCGAGCTCCTTTTTGGTCGTTGGTGCGGAGAGAGGCATCGACGCCGGCCTGTGCTTCGAGACTGCGCCCCAGCAACCATAACAGATCTGAAAGGCGGTTCAAGTAAGCCAGTATAAACGGGTTCGTGATGACCCCATTTTCATACAGGCCAGTAGTGAGACGCTCCGCGCGGCGGCAGACGGTTCGCGCCACATCGAAGGCGCTCGCATCCGGCAACTCGCCCGGTAAAGACCAGTCGTCGAGAACACCGGGCATGCCTTCAATCCCGTGCACGTCCGCTTCAAGAGCATCCACCATAGCGGCTGTGATTTCCGGTGCGGGCTTGCGCGATTCTGGCGGGGTGGCAATGGCCGATCCCACTTTGAAGAGTTCGCGCTGAATCTCTTTCACGCGTGCGCACAGTTCTGTGTCGTTACAGATGGATCGCGCGAAGCCCATCTGCGAAATCAGTTCATCAATGGCGCCGTAGCAATCTACTCTGGGATCAGTTTTAGAAACGCGGGCGCCTCCGGCGAGACCGGTTTGTCCGCCGTCACCGCGCTTGGTTGCAATACTCATAAGCCTCCTCTGTCGTTTGAATGTGTTTGATTCCGGTGAACCCCTCGTCGGCGGTGACTGGCTCGATAGCCGCGATCATGCGCTCCATACGAAGGTCCGATACTCGGCGGTGATCGGTCCGGCTGCGGTTGCGCTCACGGCAAAGATCGGCATCAACACCGATCACCACGGCGAACACCGGGCAATTGAACTCGCGCGCGATTGCAACCCAGCGTTCGCGATGACGGCGAGTGCGATTGGTGCGGTCAACTATTACGGTGAATCCGAGCGACAGAGCTTCGCGTGCGATGGCGTCCTCGGCCGCCGTGTATACAGGACGGAAGGCGTGGTCGAATCCTTGCGGGGTGATGGCATCAATCAGATCGTCCTGGGAGATCACGACTGCACCTTGGGCGTTGTGTTTTGCCCATTCACTTTTCCCGGAGCCGGGCGGTCCTACCAAGACGATGAGACTACAGTGCGGCATAGCGTTGGCGCCTTTTCAACAGCCATAAAAATACCGGGCCGCCCATCAGAGCCGTTACGGCGCCCACAGGTAGCTCAGTGCCAGTCAGGGCCGTACGTGCAATTGTGTCGGCGGCGACGAGAAATGCCGCACCCAACAGTAACGAACCAGGGAGGACAATACGCAGGTCTTCGCCAAACAACATGCGCACGGCATGGGGCACAATCAAACCCACGAAGCCGATGGTTCCGCCAACCGCAACCGTCACAGCGACCACCAGGGAACAGAGAATATGCACGGTAATTTCGGAGCGCCGGACCGGAACGCCCATCGATTGTGCAGTCTCTTCATCAATAGCCAATAGATGGAGATCGCGCGAATAGGCGAGTAAACCAATCCAGCCGGGGATCAGAAAGATCATCATACGGACGATTGTGTCGAATCCGACGACGTCGAGGCTGCCCACCATGAAGCGAAGAATCTGCAAAGCACGGGATGGATCGGCGACGTATTGGATCGTTAGGACGGCGGCCGCCGCGATTAAATTCAGCACAACTCCGGCTAACAGCAGCGCGCCTGGGGGCATTGCCGAACCGCTGCGCGCAATTTGATGGACGACGAGAACCGCAAGCATCGCTCCGCAGAACGCCGCTACAAAGACAATTGGGATGCCAGAAAGGCGCGCGCCCCAGCCCATCGCGATGGCAACGCTCGCGCCTACCGCGCCCCCGCCAGAGACGCCTAAAGTGAATGGATCCGCGAGTGGATTACGGAACAAAGCCTGCAGAGCGGCTCCAGCAATCGCAAGAGAGGCTCCGACGAAGGCGGCCATAATCACCCTTGGAAGCGGAGGCGAAAGAAAAGGACCTGGGTCATGGCGTCGGATTGTAAGGCGCTCCATGTAATGGGTTGATTGCCCGCCCACAATCCGACAGCCAGGCTTATTAGAAGGAGAACGAACAAGATCAGCATGGCGCGCCAGAATCGAAGATTCATGCCGACTCCGACCACACGAGCGTGTGGCCTTCCACATGGACCGTACGGATCTGTGGATCATCGTAGATCTGTTCGAGCACCCGGCGGTCCAGCACTTCTCGCGGAGTTCCGTCCGCCACCACTTCGCCGCAACGCAGACCGACCACTCGATCGAAAATTGGATCGATTAAATTCAGGTCGTGAGTGACGACGACGGCGGCCATTCCGGTATTGGTGCGGAGGTCGGCCAGAGTCCGAGCCAACGCGGCGCGATGTTTCAAATCAAGGGATGCAGAAGGCTCATCCAGCAATAGACAGGATGGCTCTTGTGCCAGCGCTCTGGCGAGGGAGACGATCTGGCGTTCGCCTCCGGAGAGTTCTGTAATGGGACGCGAGGCAAGATGGACGGCCTTCACGGTTTCTAGTGCGGTCATCGCTTTCATGCGATCTGATTCGTTCTCGAATTGGAATCTTGTGGTGTAAGGCGTGCGTCCCGAGAGCACTACTTCGAGCGCTGTGAAGGGAAATGCCATGGTGAAGTTCTGTGGGACGTACGCAATGCGTTTGACCAGTTCGCGCCGGGGCAGGGTGCGCAGCAAATCTCCGCCCAGATGCACTTGGCCCGCAGAAGGCGTTAGTACTCCCGCCATCAAGCGGATAAGAGTTGATTTGCCGCACCCATTCGAGCCGATGATTGCCGTCATGGCGCCCGATCCCAGTTTCAGGGAAATGCCGCGAATGACCTGCGGACCCATTGGATAGTGAAAACGGGCGTCACGGACCTCAACCACTGGCGGCTTGTTCACGGCTTTCCCCACTCGGCGGCTGGTACTTCGGGGTGAAGCAGTGTCGCAAATAGAATGGCCGTCTTCGCGATCATCTGAGAAGGATGAACTACGAAATCGCTGTGAACGGGATAGACGCGCTTGTCCTTGACGGCATCCAGTTCAGCCAACTCACTCCAGGTGGAAATCTCGTTTTCCTGGAACACGCCTTTCGGGGTATGAAAAAAGTCCAGAATCGCTTGCGGGTTGAGCCGAACCACGGCTTCTTTGCTAATCCGGTCGTAGCCTTCCTTCGACGCGCGCCCGATGACGTCGCCTCCGGCTATATCGATCAACTCCGCTAAATAGCCGCCCTGCGTCGCTACATAGAGATCACGAAGAGTGCCGGGAGTGCGATCGACAACGCACATGGTACGGACGCGCGGCAAACGCCGGGCACGCTCGCGTACACGGTCGAGCGTGGCCTTAACAGACGCGTTCAACTGGGCCGCCTGGCGCGCATTGCCGGTCGCTTGCCCGATCTCCGTGATGGCGGTAAAGACATCCTGGACGGTGTGCCCTGGAGCGACAAGTATGGGTATGTTCAACTGATGAAGCTGATCCTGCAGAAATGGCACTTGGGCTTCCGTCAAGATGACGAGGTCGGGCCGCAAAGCGACCAGCTTTTCGAGACTCGGCGTGTTCCATCCGCCAACGCGTGGTAGAGATTTTACGGCTGGCGGATACGTGCAGTACTCCGAGACTGCTACTACGCGGTCGAAGGCTCCTACGCCGTAGAGAATCTCGGTGATGTTAGGAGAAGTCGAAATGATGCGGCTGGGTCTGGCCGGTGGAGCGCCAGCCAGACTTAGAGCCGCGGTGAGTAGGGCGATTAGAATTCGAATTGCATGCCTCCCATTCCGGTGATACCAGGCGTTCGATAGCCGCTTTCGTAGTAGCGCTGGTTCCAGAGGTCGTCGGCGCGCGCAAAGAAACGCACGGCGCGGAATTCGCTGAGCGGGACGCGGTAGTTGAAGGCTAGCTGTCCTTGATTCATTCCCGGGAATTGGTAAGCGCGGTTTTGGAAACTGCCGGGATCGTAAACAGGCGACAAGTAACCGCTTGAATCAAGCCAGGTGAAGATAACGGTTGCGCGGGCCGACAGGCGCTGGGTCAGCATTGCCGAAAACATGTTCTTTGGAATGCGGTAAGTCTGCCATACGCCGGGAGAGAGTGGCGTTCTCTCTCGCCCATCCGTATAGGTGTAAGCGGGAGTGATGGTGGTGGATTTCGTGGGCTTGATGGAACCGCTCAGTTCGACGCCGCGCGCCAGACCGCCATGAGTGTTGAAGTATCCGCCATAGCGTCCGAATGGATCTGAAGCGGGTGTGATGATGCCTTGCGTGTCGAACACGATCACGGATTGAAGCTGCGTGTAGAAGTAGGTAGCGGAGATTTGCCCCCGGCCGCTCCAGAAATTTTGATCCACGCCTGCGTCGGCGGAAAGGAATCGTTCCGGTTGGAGCCGTGGATCGCCGAAAGCCGAGTAACCGAACGAACTGTAGTAGACGCCGAATCGTTCATAGAGCGAAGGCGCGCGGTAGCCTCGGCCCACGTGGCTGCGGATTTTGGTTCCCGATTTGCGGAAGAACCAGGCCGCTGAACCATCTCCTGTTTGTGCGGTTGGAGGCGCGGCGAATTGTAATCCGCTATAGGGCGCGCTGGATGCCGGTGTGAAGCCGGGTGTTGTGAGCGTAAACGCCTGAAGCCGGTAAGATCCCGCTAACTGCAGCCGGTCATTGAACAGATGAAACTGGTCCTGCGCGAAGGCGCTGTTACTTCGCTGGGTCACGCGGGTTTGAGAATTCTGTGTCGGATCAGGCAACAGGAAATGGCTACTGAAGTTCTCGTTCTCAAATTCATATCCCGCATCGATGGTTTGATGATGGCCGAGCTGCCAATCGAGCCGCCCCTGTAGCGTGTTGATCTCGCCATCGTAGAAGGAGAGATCGCTTCCTGTTGGTTGGAAACCCGGTCCCGCCGGTCCGTCGCCGAAGCGCCGCCATGTCCGAAGGCCCTGGTAGTCGAGCGTGATCCCGAGCGATTCGGTGGGGTGCATGCTCAGGCCGAGTACTCCCGAGAAGAAGCGGCTGGCTCGGGTGGAGTCACCATCGTTCGCCGACGGAATGAAGTTCGCGCTTCCCACGTTGAGATCGCTCGCGGGTGTGCCCTGTTCGTAGCTCCGCAACTGGACGGCAGAAAGCGGTGCGGCGCTGACGACGGTGCTGGCCGGAAGGGTTCCGATGGCTTCGGGAGCAATGGACAAAGTGGAAAACGTGTCGGCGGCAAAGATTCGACCATAGACGCGAGTGGTTGGAGACAGATTGTAGGAAATGCGGCCTTGCAGGTTTGCCACGCGCGCGGGGTAATCGCCATCGATTCCGTCTACGACGTCCAGATGGGAAACACCGAGCGTGTACTGGAGTCGATCGTTTTTCGCACCGCCCGCGATTTCAGCGCGGCCGCGAAAAGTTCCGAGCGAACCGCCTTCGAGCAGGAGTGAACCGCGCGTGCGGCCGCCACCTTCGCTGGTCACGATGTTCACGACTCCGCCGGTTGCATTGCTGCCGTAGAGGGAAGAGCCAGCGCCGCGCAGTACTTCAATTCGATCTACATCGGTGACGACCATATCTTCGATAAAGCTGGACGCATCGCCCTGAGTGGTGCTGGAATCGCGGAAGCGGAAACCGTCTACCAGGATGGCGGTGTCTTCCGCCGGGAGTCCGCGGGTGCGAATGGAGGAATCGGATACCGGGCCGCCCAGCCGCTGTATTTTTAGACCGGGCAGGATGCGCAGGGCCTCGGATAGAGAGGAATCGTCACGCTGGTCGAGAGTATGCGCGTCGAGGACGGATACGGATTTTGATAACTCGTCCGTTGTTTGTGGCGTGCCCGATGCCGTGACTATAACGTTGGTTGCAACGGTCGCTATGTCGAGCGAGAAGTCGATGCCGGATTTTTGTCCGGGCTGCGTTTCGAGCAGCTGAATTGCGCTCTTACTGAAGCCTGGCGCGCTGGCCTGTAAGAGATAATTTCCGGGCGCGACGTTTTCGAACTGGTAGTGTCCGGCGCTGTTGGTGATTGCCTCGATGTTGGAAGTGTTGTCGCGGGCTTCGAGGCGAATGTGCGCGCCGGGTACGGTTGCTTTCTGGGGATCGCGGACGGTCCCGGTGATTGTGGAACTGTTCTGAGTCCAGGCGGAAAGCGCGGTGAGGAGTAGCAAGAAGGCGAATTGAAAAGGGCCACGGCACGACCGCTCCCTCACGGTCGCGGTTCCGTCGATTGTTGCGGAGGCCTGCAATTGGGCCTGTGGCTTGATGCGTAAAGGAATTCCGGCCACGGTGAGGAATACTTCGTCGGCAGCCGCTGCCGCGCGTTGATTGATAAATCCTTGAATATCGCGAAACGAACGAGCGACGGAATTTTCGGGAACGATGCTGGACCCAACCTCGTTTGAGACGAAGATCAGGTTTTTATGCTGGCCGGCTGCGACGGCCGTCTCTATTTCAGAGGAGGCCAGACGCTGAATTTCCGATTCTGCTTTTTGCTTGTGGCTCCAGCAGAAATTACTGAGCCAGAGGGTCAGGCAATCTACAAGAACGAAGCCAGAATCCGATGCGGCGCGTTCGACCGCCCGAGCGAGACATAACGGCTCTTCGATAGTCTGCCATCCGGCCGGACGATCCGCGCGGTGGCGTTCAATGCGCGCCCGCATTTCTTCATCGTTTACAAGGGCAGTCGCAACGTAAGTTACGTTTGACTGCCGGGAACAGAGTTGCTGCGCAAAGCGGCTCTTGCCGCTACGTGCGCCGCCAAGAATAAGAGTAAGCATAAGAGGTATCCGCGCCCCAGTTTTGACTTTTTTGCGCGAACGCCCGGATCGAAAGGAAGGAACTACAGAAAAACGGGAAGTTTGGACCTGCTTCGTCTTCCTGCACCACCCGCTCTAACCCGAAACGTGGCGCTACAACTCTGAGGCAGGTCTCCTGACTCGCAGGTCAACGCGTCACCGGCCGCCTTCCCATTTCCTTTCGGAAACAGTGGCTTATCGCCGGTCGCTCGCTGCATACAGTGGCGGGACCGTGCGGGCATTTCACCCGCTTCCCTTTTCACCCGTTCTTTCAAAACGGGCACCTCAAAGTAGAATTTGACGATAGCACAGCGGTGTGCCGGCCGCTTAATTCGCCTTCTTCTGGAAAAAGGCCGGCGCAGGCGGCTGCCTGGTTAAAGCAATCGTTCACTTCGGGAGAGCCGTTTGGTGGAACGAACCCAGCGTCGGAAGTGTTTTCGGAAAAATGAGGAACGAAGCCACGGTCCTTTTGCAGTTGACGGAGGGCGGCGAGAGCTTTGTGGAAGCCTCGCTCGGCCGCGGACATCAGGCGCTGAAACAGCGGGATATATTTCTCCATTGCGACGGCGGCTTGTTCGTGGTCCTCAATTGACAAGTAGATGCTTTCTTGAGTTCTCCAGCGGCGGATGCGCCAGAACTGTTCGGCCATTTCGTTGACCAGAATTTCTTCGGTTGTGTTGGCGGGTTGATGTTCCGCGCGCAGGTCGGCCTTGAGCGCGTCGAGTTCGGCGGCATCTTCGTGGCGGATGACCAGGTGTTTCGAGTAGATGCCGTGTTTGAAAGAGTTCTGGCTGCTAGCAGCCCTACCCTCGGAGGTGCGCGGACCCGTTGAGTGGCGCGCGTTTTCGCGGTTGGTTTCGGCTCGTGAGGAAGACGCGGTGGACGGCGCGGTCTTCTGCTTGCGTGCTTCTTTGGTGGCTTGACGCCCGGCGGCGCGGCGGAGTTGTCGGGATTCCATTTCATTACTGTTGTCGCCGATGGGGGGAGCGGGCGGCCGGGAGATTTGGAGTTAAGTTGTTAAAAGCAGGCGAGAAAAAGATACTGAGCGAACTGTGACCGGAGCGGATCCAACCAATCCGCAGTTGGAACGCGTACGCCTATGTTCGAATCGAGTGGGCGCGGTCAGCGGCAATTTTTTTACAGCTACTTCTTTTTGCAGCTTTTGATTCCGGCATCGACAAGCTTTACCGCTCTCCCTGGACCATGCGTTCCCGTCACCTTGAATTTCTTGCCACGGCTCTTGTTGTACGTCACGAAGAATTCGCCCACCTGGTCGATGATCGATTTATTGATTTCCGAAATCGAACGGATGTGCTCGTGGTTGTATGAGTGCACGGCAACGCCGATGAGGCGATTGTTAGTTACCTTATTGCCGTCCTCCGTTTGCTCGGCTTCGATGACGCCTACCAAACGCACTTGCAAGACGCAGCCGACATGGGCGGGTTCGTCCATCAGGATCATGACGTCGAGGGGATCGCCATCTTCCGCGAGCGTGGAGGGGATAAACCCGAAATCGAAAGGGAAGCTCAATCCTTCGGCGAGCAGGCCTCCGAGCGTGAACGATTCGATGGCGGGATCGTAGTCGAATTTGTTACGGCGGCCTTTTGGCGTTTCGACCACAACTCTGCATTGGCAGTTCTCTTTGTTGAACTCGTGCGATAGGCGAGAAAGGTCCATGATGTGATTAATCTTCTACCCTTAACTTATCTTGAGATACCACGGAATGTTCAGAACCGAGATGCGATCGTTGCCTTCCAGTAGCAAACGAGTCTTTAAGAGTGTAGCCCGCTGGCCGTGAAGAAAATAATAATACCAGCGCTTCTCCATCAGTTCGGGGATTACCGCCACAACCCTTCTCTCCGGATTTTCGCGGGCAAGCCGAATGATGTAATTCACTATGGGCGTGACGACAAAGCGATACGGAGACTTAAGCTTAACTAACTCCGGCACCGGGAGATTCTTGCTCTTCAGAGGAGTTTCCACATACTCTGCCCAGTGATCGGAAAAGCCGTCGGGCTTATCTTCTTCCGCGACGTTAATGACGCGGATATCCTCCGACAAAGTCATCGCAAAGCGAAGGGCTTCTTTCCCGACCCTTGTCCAACCCGTCATCGTGATCACGATTAACGGCGGCGGCTCTTTCACGGGCTCAAGGGGAGTCTTAGTTTCAACCTCATGTCCCATTTTGTCGTAGTGCCGCCGGATTCGATACATCAGTACGAGCAGTGCGGGGATCGCCAGGACCGTAATCCAAGCCCCCTCGCGGAACTTTGCTGTGATTACGATGAGAACTGTAAGGCCAGTTGCAACCGCGCCCAGTCCGTTGATGAACATGCTCCGGCGAGAGCCTTTTCCACGTTCTCTGCGCCAGTGCGCGACCATCCCGGCCTGAGACATCGTGAAGGCGAGGAAAGCTCCGACGGCGAAGAGTGGAATGAGCCGGTCGGTGATGCCGCCGAACGTGATGAGAATCGCAGCGGTGATGACTGCAAGCATCAGAATTCCCTCGGAATAGACGAGCCGCCGTCCTCGATTGGCAAAGGAGACGGGCAAGTAGCCGTCTTCCGCGATGAAATGGCAAACGCGGGGGAAATCGGCGAAGGCGGTGTTGGCTGAGAAGATCAGGACCAGCAAAATAGACGTGATTCCCGTGTAATAGAACCACCCGCGCCCGACGACCGCGCCGAGCAGCATTGATAGGACGCTTTGGTAACCGTCTCCATTCGGATCGGTCGCGACGATGTGATACGCCTTTACCAGGTAGGCGATTCCCGCGAGCATGATGGCTAGTGCCGCGATGATGACCGCAAGCGTGCGGCGGGCGTTTTTCACACGGTCATCGCGGAAGGCCTGTGTGCCATTGCTTACAGCCTCGACGCCGGTCAGTGCGGTACAGCCGCTGGCGAATGATTTGACCACAAGCCACGCGCTGACTACGGCGACTGTCGCGTGGGAAACCGGCAGCGCGACGATAGCAGCGGGATGCCCGGAACTGGCGATCGCTTTGGCGATACCAATGCCCAGTGCCGCGAACATGCAAAGCAGAAACAGATACGTAGGGGCGATGAAGATAGCTCCGTTCTCACGGACGCCCCTGAGATTACAGACCGTGAGGAGCGCCAGGGCGGCGAGGCATAACGTAAGCGTGCGTGGATGCAGCGCCGGGATGGCCGAGGTGAGCGCCCCGATACCCGCCGAGATACCGACGGCCGCATCGAGTGTGTAGTCGATCAGCAGCGCTGCCGCCGCCAGCAACCCCGGAAACATTCCCAGATTCTCATGCGCGACGGTATAGGAGCCGCCGCCTCCCGGATAGGCGGCTATCGTCTGCCTATAAGAAAAATACACGATACCCAACAGGACGATGATGGTGAAACTTAGCGGGATGATATAGGCGAGGCCCGCGACCCCGAGAGGGATCAGCAGGGTGAGCGCCGCTTCGGGGCCGTATGCCGCGGAGCCAAGCGCATCGAGTCCGAATACGGGAACACCTTTGATTACGCCGATCTTCTCGGCGGATTCTTCCGAAGAGGCGAGCGGACGTCCGAGTAAGAAGTTGAGTATCGACATTGACCTTCAACGACAGTCTCGCATCGGAGGGAAGGCCGCGTGAGAATATACTCAGACACATGCCGAAGAAACTGCGATGGGGCGTGCTTGGGGTAGCGGGTATCGCTGTGAAGAAGGTGATTCCAGGGATGCAGAAGAGCGAGTTGTGCGACGTCGCTGCGATTGCTTCCCGGAACTTGGAGCGCGCAAAGCGTGCGGCTGACGATCTCAGCATTCGCAAATCGTACGGATCTTACGAAGAGCTTCTCGCCGACCCCGATATTGACGTCATTTACAATCCGCTTCCCAATCATCTGCACGTGCCGTGGTCGATCCGGGCCGCTGAAGCGGGGAAGCACGTGTTGTGCGAAAAACCGATTTCGCTGTCCGTGGCTGAAGGGAAAAAACTGCTGGCCACGCGGGATAGAACGGGCGTGAAGATCGGCGAGGCGTTTATGGTGCGGACTCATCCGCAGTGGCTGCGAACTCGCGAAATTGTACGGAGCGGCGAAATCGGCGAGCTTCGCGCGATTGTGAGCGTATTCAGTTATTTCAACCGCGATCCGAAGAACATCCGCAATGTTCCCGAGTTCGGCGGGGGCGGCGTGATGGATATCGGGTGCTATCCGATTACGATGTCGAGATTCCTATTTGAGAGGGAGCCGGCGCGCGTGGTTGGACTTATCGAGCGCGATCCGAAGATGCGAACGGACCGGCTTAGTTCGGCGTTGCTGGACTTCGGCGCGGGACACGCTCTGTTTACCTGCAGCACGCAACTAGTTCCTTTTCAGCGGATGCAAGTGCTGGGGACGCACGGACGCATCGACCTGGAAATCCCCTACAACATTCCGCCGGACAAACCCAGCCGCATTTTTATCGACGACGGCTCCGAGTTGGCGGGAGCGAACGCGCGAGTGGAAGAGTTCGCTACCGTCGATCAGTATGCTCTCCAAGGCGACGCTTTTTCGAGAGCGGTACTGGAGAACACGGAGGCGCCGGTGCCATTAGAGAACGCCGTGGCAAACATGGCGGTGATCGAAGCTGTTTTACGATCGGGCGATACAGGCCTTTGGGAGAAGCTGTAAGTGACGGGCCGCTACTTCGATTTCTTTGTGTAATCGGCGTACCAATCGGCTACTTTTTTCATCGGCACGTCGCCCGGATGAATGATTACCCGGTAGCGAAACCGGAGCGATTCCCCCGCGGCGAGGCTCTTGCCACCAGGTTCGCTCGACGTCCGATCAAAGTCTTTCAGTCCGAACGGATTCACGGCGAATAGCCCGTAAGCCCGGGAATGCCAGCGCGGCGGATGATTGTAATTCCCGGGATGGTCGAAGATGACGATGCCGACTTTCGCATTGTCTACCGAACCGTCGTAGTCTACCCAATCCGCGCGCTTGCCCCATACATTCTTTTCCGTCTGCGCGCCTTCTGAATTCGTCATGATGCCGCCGTTCTTCTCGGCCATGCTGTCCGCGACCCGGATGGCAAAAAAGCCCTCCTTTGTGTCTTCGAATTTCACATTGGTTTTGGCCGTGAAGGTGACGTCGATATCGATGATACGCAGATCGTGGCCGCCAGAGAACGTCATGCTGCGGTGTTCTTCGAGCATGAGCGCATTTTGCGGGTTGCGCCACTCAAAGGTCGCCGCGAGAGTTCCCGAGCGCTTCCCCGGCCTTAAGTCATCGATTTTACGAAGAATTATTTTCCCGCGATTGCCGGTTTTGTAATCGAACTCGTTCTCCCAGAAGTTAACACCGCTCACGTTGCCATACCCGATAAAGAGGCCGCGGTGGTGCGGGTGGTCGCGAGACTCGCCCGCCACTTCTTGCATAGGAAATTGGCGGGTGACGAGCAGGCCGGACGCAGTGCGAAGCGGCGCCAGAAAAGGCTTGGGATAGGCGCTGCCAAGGAAAAAATCCGAAAACGGCTGCCCGTCAATGGAAATGGAGATGTGGTCTGTGCCGGCAGCTTTGAATTCGACCTGGCCATTGCCGGGATGTGCGAATGCGAAGGTTAAGCAAGCCAACAGAACGGGCGCACTGGAGTATTTGGGCATGGCGTCGTCCAGATCATAGCGCAGCGGTGGGACGCGTGGGCTATCATATAGGCGTTAAGGTAGCAGGTCAAACTACCAGTTTCAGGAGACTTGATGGGTCCGATCGGTGCACAGGAGATGATGGCGATAGTTGTGCTCGCGCTCCTGTTATTTGGGCCGAAGAAGTTGCCGGAATTAGCGCGGCTTCTGGGTAAAGGGCTTACGGAGTTCCGACGGGCAAAGAACGAGTTGAAAGCCACGTTCGACACTCATATGGGTGAGTTGGAACGCGAAGTACGAGCCTCCGAATATCAGTCCAAACAAGTTAGCGCTCCAGCCCCCAGTTACTCGCCCGCAAGTTATCCGTACCCCTATGAAGACAATGCTCCCTATGAAGCTCCGGTTACTCACGAATTGAACGCTTCGAACGATACGCTGGCTATAGAATCCGCTCCGGAACAGATTCCGGCCGTCGCATCCGTACCGGTTCCCGAGGGAACGGTTCCGCGGGTAAATGGCGTTCGCCCGATAGATTCACCTGTTCACACAGCTCCCGAACCACTCGTCCACATCGCCACTGAAGAGGAACGTTCCGCGTAAGCGCTGAGTTGAATGGCTGACGAATTCGAGGAGCACAAGACTCCGGATGTAAATGGGGTGTACCCCGGCCAGGCTTCGTCTTCGGATGACAATGCATCGTCCCCGGTATACGGCAGTTCCTCCGATCCCTATGGCGTAGAGCCGCCCACCGAAGTTCCTGTCGAATCGGTTATAACACCCGTCGTTATTCCTGCCGCGCCGCTGCCTGCGAGGTACGATCCTCCACCGCCTCCTCCACCCCCTTCAACCGATGACGAAGAGGAAGAGGGAGGCGAGGAGGAACGGGGCATGCTCCGGATGTCCTTCATGGAACATCTGGAGGAACTGCGTTCGCGGTTGTTGAAGGCCATCGCGGGCGTGTTGGTCGCCTTCATGGCGAGTCTCATCTTCTGCAAGGATCTGTGGCGCGTGGTCGCGGCCCCTGCCGTTACGGCCTTAACGCACCTCGGTGTGCACCCGCCGAATCTCGCTCAGATCACGCCGATGGAGCAGTTCAACGTCATCTATCTGAAGCTTCCGTTGCTGGTTTCGGTGTTTCTGGGATCGCCGTGGGTACTGTATCAGGTTTGGGCGTTCATCTCGCCGGGTCTATACAAGCGTGAGAAAAGGTGGGCGGTACCATTTGTTGTCTCGACGGCCGGCCTCTTCATTACGGGTGGCTCGTTCGCCTACTTCGTTGCGTTTCGTTATGGCTTGGAATTCCTGCTCGGGATTGGCCGCGACGTTAACATTACGCCGGTTGTCTCGATCAACGAGTACTTTGATTTATTCGTAAACGTCACTCTCGGCGTCGGGCTTGTGTTTGAGATGCCGGTGATCATCTTTTTCCTGACGCTGCTGCGTCTGGCCTCGCCGCGCTTCCTGCTGAAGCATAGCCGCTATGCCATTCTGGCGATCACGGTTCTTGCGGCCGTTGTGACACCGACGCCGGACATTTTCAACATGATGTTGTTCGCGGTGCCGATGGTGGCGCTCTTCTTTGTCGGCGTATTCGCCAGTTACTTGCTGGTGATGAAGCGCGAAGGCCGGAAGTTCCCGTGGACGGCTATCATCCTCGTCACACTAGGCTTGCTGCTGGCAATTGGCGGTTCCCTGGCGCTGTTAGTTTACCGGTACCACTACCATTTCATCCAGAAATGGCCTTATATTACGAAGTAGGTTCTTCGTCGCGCCACAGCGCCACGCCGCCAATCAGTCCATCCTGGTTAGGCACGCGCGTTGCATATTTCGGAAGCGGGAAATCGATCTTTACGGCATTTCCTCCACCGATGTAGAGGTGATCGAAGTTAAACAACTGTTCAATCTGGACGATCGCCTTCTTAACATAAGTGTTCCATCGCTTGCGGCCGTGCGCCTTTAAGCCATGCCTGCCAAGGTAGTCCTCATAAGTCTTTCCCTTTTGCCAAGGGTGATGAGCGAGTTCCAGGCCTGGAACCAGGTGTCCGTTGGTGAAAAGTGAAGATCCGAAGCCAGTGCCGAGCGTGATGACAAGCTCGACGCCTCGGCCGCGAATTGCCCCAAAGCCCTGTACGGCTGCATCGTTCGCCACCCGCACTGGTTTCCCTAAGCGCCGTTGGAGAACCTTCTGCAAATCGAAGCCAACCCATTTAGGATTAAGATTGTGGGCCGTCAGCGTGGCGCCGCGTTTTACAACACCGGGAAATCCCACCGAGACACGGTCGAAGGTTCCCAGGCGGCCCGCAATGGCCTCGATAATGTTGAGCATGGAAAGGGGAAGAGCGGGATCCGGGGTTTCAGCCCGTTCCCTTTCCGAAATCGGCTGGCCTGCGGAATCGAGCAACATTCCTTTGATTCCGCTGCCGCCAATGTCTATTGCGAGGGTGGTGATCTTTTCCGGCCTGGGCATATGGTTCACTTTATCGAACTTCCGCTTTATCACACGTTTGGCCGGACGGCTAATTACGGTATTTTTTGCAGCCTTAGAAAAAGTGGAACCCTTGTAAGCCATTGAATCGTCGTAATAGATGTGGTTTGGCACATCAGGTGCACTTGGCATAGAGGTGAAGCGGGCCCCTTAGCCGCAAAAGAATTCGCGCAGCAGAAAACGACGCGATCATGGAAATTAGTTAGTTGGAGGGATTTACGTTATGAATAGAAAGTTCCACTCGGTTTTAATTGGAACGCTGGCTGTAGCAGGCGTTGGGTTAACTACGACAGCGCTGATACCGCAAGCCCACGCGGACGCTTGGGACAAAAAGACCTACGTCACCGTTAACGAGCCGATCATCGCGGGGAATAAGGTGCTTGACCCGGGAACCTACGTTTGGAAGCTACTCGATTCGCCGTCGGATCGTCATGTGGTGCAAATTTTCGACAAAAACCAGCAGCATCTAGAAACTACGGTGATTGCAATTCCGAATTACCGATTACACCCGACCGGGAAATCCCAGTTCGCATTCTGGGAAACTCCGGCGGGGGTTCCGAAAGCCGTTCGGGCTTGGTTCTACCCGGGAGATAATTTCGGACAAGAGTTTACATATCCCAAGAAGCTGGTTGCACAATTGGCTTCGGCTGCTCCTGTGCCGGTTCCCATGAACTATCGCGAACCTGAACCCGCTCCCGCTCCGGCTCCGCAGCCTGCAGCACAACCAGAGCCAGCCCCGGCGGCTGCTCCCGCTCCCGCTGCGGCAGAACCGCAACCGCAGAGTCAGGAAAATACGGCTCCGGCTGTTCAACCGGCCCAACCTCGGGCGCTCCCGCACACTGCGAGTGCGACTCCTCTAATCGGCTTACTCGGTTTTGCGTGTCTCAGCTTGGCTGGCTTGCTAAGTTTGACTGGTAAACGAACTTCGCTGGCTCGAATCAAT
>JALYVD010000152.1 GCA_030853405.1 Acidobacteriota bacterium
CTTGGATGGGATGCGCCTAAAATCTGAGGAAACTCCCGAGAATGCAATTCAATTTCCGCATACTCCGGGTCACTGCGAACAGCCGTGCGAGCATTAATTTTTGTGGCCCGGAATGACTCACCGAATAGGGTTGTGTTGCAACATTCGTACTCAGCGCTGCTGGTAGCTTGAAAAGACCCAAATGACGACCCGGCCGGCAATCTTCAAATGGCGGCAGACGGAGCCTCAACTTATTCTCTGTGCGGTCCGCTGGTACCTTCGGTACTCGCTTTCGTTGCGCGATGTCGAAGAGCTGCTCGAGGAACGTTGTTTGGAAGCCGACCACACGACCGTATGGCGCTGGGTGCAGCGGTATGGTCCGGAACTTGACCAGCGCCTGCGACGCCATCTGAAGCCAACCAACAAGTCGTGGCGTGTCGACGAGACTTACATCAAGGTGAAAGGTCGCTGGTGTTACCTGTATCGAGCGATCGATTCGGCGGGTGCCACAATTGACTTCCTGCTGTCGGCGTTGCGTGATGCCGATGCTGCCAAACGGCTGTTTCGCAAGGCTCTGAGCGCCCGTTCGCATCCGCAGCCGCGGGTCATCAATACGGATCTGGCGCCGATCTACACCTCGGCCATTCCAGCTATTGAGAAGGAAGGGGCGCTTCGCCGCCGGTGTCGCCATCGACCGGTCCAGTACTTGAACAACATCATCGAGCAAGACCATCGCGCAATTAAACGCCGGGTCAACGCCAAGCAAGGTTTCCGGGATTCCACGCGGCCCGGCGAACGATTCAGGGCTATGAGGCGATAAACATGATCCGGAAGGGGCAGGTTCGATGGGTGAGGAGAGATGATGTTCGGTGTCAAATCCGGTTCATTGGAAAGCTGTTCGGACTGGCCGCTTAAAGAAACAGAAATGGGTGGCGCGCTGACCCGGCTCCAGCCAACTTCTTAAAAGTTGCAACACTGCCAAACCAGTGGTCTGCGCTGGCTCAGTCTGATGCTGCTGGCTGATATTCCGTGGGCCGGACGTGTGTGGGCTCTGCCGTTCGTAACCGTGCTGGCCCCCTCCGAACGCTACTGGCAACGGCAGGGGCGCCCACCCAAACTCCTCTCCGATTGGGCCGCCAGCTGCGCCAGGTGCAGCGCTGGTTTCCTTCCCGCACTCTGGTGGTCGTGGCCGATGGAGCCTTCGCCTCCCTGCAACTGCTGTCGGACTGGGCGGCACAACGACGACCGATTACCTGCGTCACTCGCCTGCGCCTCGATGCACGCTTGTTCCGCCCCGCACCGCCGCGCAAAAAAGGAGCCATGGGCCGTCCACGCCTAGTCGGAACGCGTCTCCCTTCACTCCAGCAGATGCTGACACGACGAAGCACGGTCTGGCAGTCGCTGAACGTACAAAAGCGCAGCGGTGCAATCGTCGCTTCAGCAAAGACTACGAATACAATGTCCAAACGTCAGAGACCATGATCGACATCGCAGCCATTCGCATCATGCTCAACCGACTCGAATCGGCATGACTTTTCAAACACCCTCTAAGCGCATTCCCGCCCAGCTGCTTTGGATTCGCCGCTCCGACTCGCGCAGGCAAATCCGTGTGAAGAATCCTGTTCCCGCAATCAGGAATTCATTCTGGAGTCAAATCTGCCGGTTCACTATCCCACTTACATCCGCCAACAAGCACGCCACGCGCGGCTCTTCATGGAAACGCACCATTATACTTGCTTGCATTTCCATGTGTTCGAGTGATTGACCATACGGGAAACCTCGGCGTCAAGCCGGCCCATGGGTCAACGTAGTGGATAGAGATAGCTCAATCAACTCTCCCTGTTGCCAGATTTTATCAAAATTTCAGCGGTGACGCGGGAAACGCGCATGCGCGTATTCCCGACTCACGGAGGGCTCAAGCGCATTTGCCGCTGCGTACGGGGCGGTGGCCAGCAACTTGCTCGTTTGTTGTGACGGTAGCGTCTCGACATACATCACTGGCGGAAAGTCCGCGCCGGCTTGATGTTCCCGTCTCTCGACGATGCCCAGTTCTCCAAAGCGCTGCACCATCGCGTTCAGCTGATCGATATAAGGCGCTTCGAAGTCCAGGTTCCTCAACCACCATAGACGTGTGTGGAAGGCGGCATCGCGTTCTTCAGGACTTTTCGTCGCATCGATGACGATCTTGTACTGATCTTCCGTGAGGACCTGATTGGGAACGCGTGAAGGCCAGAAGGAGGGAATTAGATTATCCGGAGGAAAAGGCGGTCCACCATAGCCGGCTCTGCAACTATCGGTATCGCTCTGCCACGGCACGGCCATCCATTGCGTAATATCGCCCGGGCTGCTCGAGGACAGCGGACCACTCGTGGACGTAACGATGTCATGCGTCAAGTACTCGCCGTAGTCGTCCAACTTGCCGGGAGTGTTGCGGACCTGCAGCCGGAACGCCGAACAATACATCGACGAGTGGCGCATCGGCCATGTCATCTCGCAACCTGGGTGAAACGGTCCGCCCATGCAGAAATGAAGAGCGGCACGGTCGAGCGCTGCCGGTTGCGCTTCAACTGGAAGCTCATAGAGGGGAATACGCTGTTCCGCCGGGCCTTTGTAATCCGCGATGAAGTCTCCATTCATCCATTGCGCGAGGTATCCGTAAATCGTCTTCGTTACTGCAAAGCCGACGCGCGGCCCCGGCGGCGAGTCGAAACTGCCGAAGGCGTCACCGTAAAGAGGCGGCCATTTCAGCGGCTCAAACGAAGTTGCATTGGGGTCTCGGAACGAATAGACTACCTGCCGGCGCAGTTCTTTGTAGGGGTCATCCCTGGTCGGCGCGGACGCAAGCCGTTGGATGTAATCTTCACGCAAAAATTCATTGGGGCCTCGCCAGCCGAAGATCGCCAGAAAGCCAGAGTTCACCCACTGCGCGTCAATACATTGCCGGAGCAACGGGAGAATATCGCGCGTGAACGAAGGCTTGCCGGGAGCAGGAATGATCGAACCGTTCAAGGCGTCGAAGATGACGTCGAACATGGTTTGCGGCGTGACCAGGTCCGGGGCGTAGTTGGGTGGAGCTGTGATGACCCAGCCCGGATCAACATGTACGGAACGCCCGCTAATTTGTACAGTCGCGGAGACGGGTCCGTCCGAAGTGTCATCGTGCCAGCCGGCATTGTTGGCGAATGTGGTTAGCGAGTAGCCGACCGGGCTTGAGGAATTCCCTAAACCACCTGCAAAAATCAGCCGACCTTCCGGATCGGTGCGGAGTTCGCCGAGATTTACCGCAGCGCCTAAGAACGTTCCAGTGTCGAAAAACTGTGGCTGCGCATCGCGCCCGGATATCGTGCGGGGTCCAGGGTCGATGATAAGTTTTTCTCGATCCTTGCCCTGAATCTGTGAATTGCGTCGCGGCGACTTGAGATCGACTGCTTCCGGCAGATCAAGCGCGGCATCGAAATCGTACCAGGCGGCTTTCTTATTCGCTACGTGCACAGTCCAGGAAATTTCTGCGTTGGCAGCAGTCAACTCTGCGATTACGTTTCCGTTCGCGTCATAGCCGTATATGCGGAAACGTGCAGCCTGCCGCTTCAGCTTTCCCTCGGAATCGCGGTATCCACCCTTAGGCGCGGGCGATAAGTGGGGCACTTCCGGGCCAATGAAGAACTCATTGCTGTTGCCGATACGGGCAATGCCGATAGCGGGGTGTACACGAGCTCCCACAATAGCTTCGAGATTCATCTGTTGGATTATCTCCGTGTTGCGTTATTCTACACAAAACCAACTCATAAGTTGGAATGATTCCGATATTGAGCCAAAACGGGGACGCGCTTGTTAACTGAGTATGACTTCGCCATCACTGGAGGGGGTCCTGCCGGTTCGGCTGCGGCGATGTGTCTCGCCAGGCTGGGATGGCGCGTTGCAATTTTCGAGGCGACCGCGCTTGAGGAGAATCATCCTGGCGAAACGCTTCCCCCTGAGATCAATCCCATTCTGCGGGAACTGGGGCTATGGCAAAGCTTTCAGGCGCAGGAGCCGGTTGAGTCACCGGGCATTATTTCCGCGTGGGTGGGGCTCGATCCGCAGGAGACCGACTTCGCATGCAACCCGTACGGTCCCGGTTGGCATATCGATCGCCGCCGATTCGACCGGATGTTATTCGATGCGGCTGAACAGGAGGGCGCCAGCGTTTTCTTAAGCGAGCGCGTTGAGATAGCAAGACAAGGAATCGGCTCGCTCATCAAACGGCCCGACAGGCCCGCGCTCTTCGCGCGATTCGCGATCGATGCGAGTGGACGTAACGGCATGCGAATCGACGGCTCGCGAGATCGAATCGTGGATGACTTACTGCTAGTGACAATTGTGCAGATTTCATTCTGCGATCTGCGCCGGCGCGACCTGCGGACATTGGTCGAAGCTACACCCTCGGGTTGGTGGTATAGTGCGTGTCTGCCGGGGAATCGTCTGATCGCCATGTTTTTCACCGGGCGTGAGTCGTACCGGCGAGGGGACGCCTTTATCCAGGAGCAACTGTTTGAAGCACCTCTTACGTGCGGCAGGATTCATCAGCCCGGAAATACGCAAACCCGCACCACGGTGGTTCCGGTGACTTCATCCCGAAGGCTGCGCATTACTGGGGAGGGTTGGCTAAGCGTTGGGGATAGCGCTTGTTCCTTTGATCCCCTCTCCGGCAGGGGGATCTTCAAAGCCTTGAGGCACGGGGCTGCTGCGGCCAAGGCAGCTAGTGCAGCGATGCGCGGTGAAGCAACGGCTCTGGACCGGTACGCGGAAATGGTGCGACAGGAGTTCGACACTTATATTCTCCAGAAGGAATTGTTCTACGCGAGCCAACTGAGATGGCCGAATCGTTCCTTCTGGAAAGCGAGAGCCGGCCCTGTAAAGGGCGTCGTTGACAGCGTCAAAGGACGGTGACATGCTTGCCGACAGGATTTTAGAGCAGGGGCCGCCGCAAGGTCAAACCCCTTGAAAGATACCTTGTGTCTACTACTCATGAGGGTGACGAAGAGTTGGTAAACGGATTCGGCTCACTGCTCTATGCACCCGAATTTAATTCGGCACCGCAGGCGCTTTCCCCTCAGGCTTTCATTGCCCCGGGCGCTCCAAGTTCCCTTCCTAGTCTTGTAACCCTGAACAATCTTCCGCCCGTCGCAATGCAAGGTACAACAAAGCAACCGGGATCCCCAGGCTCCTGCGAAGCTCAGTCATTCGGGTACGGGCTCGGGTCTTACACCGCCGCCTTGAACACAAACGGTGCTTTCAAATGGGACACCTCCCAGCCCGCGAGCCAAGTTAGTGCAGCCTTCTTGTACAACTATATGCATCACCAGGAGCAAAAGGACTGCCCCAAAGGCTCGCTGGCTACACCATACCTCGATTACCTGATTGCGAATGGTTCGCCCAGCGCATCGGATATTCCATATCAGCCGAATTGCAAATATCTAAGCGGCCTTCCCTTGGATCCGGACTTTCCCGGCATGGCACAATTCTGCCTTGGAAGTTTTGCAACCTTCAACATTCAAAAGAATCCCGCATGGGCGCTGTTCCTGATTAAACAACTCCTTGCAAACGGTCTCGCCATTGCGTTTTCCGGCCCGGTTCTGACCGGCTACTACAGCCCCGTTTTTTCTAATGGCATCATCTGTGAAACTACAACTATCCCGAAAAGTGGTCATGGCCAGTTAATCGTTGGGTACGATGACACGATCGGTCCACCGGCAAATCCTGGTGCATTACTGATTCAAAACAGTTTCGGTACAGACTGGCCGGGAGCGAACTCAGGCTCGGCCGCGCCGGGTGGCAAGGCTTACTGGAGTCTCCGTCAACTATTCAGGATCCGTTGCGATCAGCCCCGCCCAGCCAAACTCGCCGCCTGCCCAAAAGGTGACAGCCGGCACGACCATCGCAGACCAGACAAACGCTCCAGCGGTGATCGTCATTGGTTCTGGTCGGTCAGATCGTATGTGATGTTCAGGTGCAGCTGTCCGCTGTATGGTAATTACGTCGGCGCGCTTGCGAACAATCCCGAGAACGTGTTCTCCGAACCGTCGGTAGACACGATGCTCCAGCCGGTGAAGTCTGCCAAGAGGTTAATCTGTGTTGGAGTGAGTTGCGTCTGCTTAGTGCTGTAATTCGGAAACTTGGTTTCGCTCACGAGTGACTGGATTTCTCCGAAAACTGCATTATTCTTGGAGAACAAGTTTGTCCAGCTCTGCGCGTAACTCAGATAACACCACACCACTGTAATCGTTTGTCCACCCGTGACTCCGAAGGAGCAATTTGCCTGTACGATTAAGTTTTGCTGCGAGAAGATCGCGGGGTTTGTAGCGAGTTGGCTCGAACTGCTAAGGCTGGCGTTCCACAGCCCTTTTAGAAACGCGGGAAAAGAATCCGAGTTGAATACCTGGTTATTCGCGAACTGGGGTTTGGCAGGAGGTTTCGGCCCGGAGCTCGCGTACAGCACATATCCCGTGCTTGTATCGTACGGCTGATACCCAAAGAGCGGCGGAACGGATTCATCGACGATCACGTAGGTGCCTGCAAAGAAGCCGTTGTCTGGGTCCGATACCCCACACCCCCCAGCTGTTAACGCTGTGGAAGAGTTGATAAATGCGATCACGCTCTCGACATCGGAGTACGCCACCATGCTCGCTACACCCGTATTCTCAAGGTTGCCGCCGTCCGCAAATTGGGTGGTTTGAGGATTGCTTGTCGGCTTAGCTCCTGCCACGGGCCAGTAATCGTATTGCGGGATCATGTCGCTGAGGACGGGAAATTCGAGGTTCAAGCTTGCGTAATCCTCAACACTCGCCAACGTTGCCCACCGCGTCAGGTCCTGCTTCGCCTTCACTTGCGCTTCCAAAGGCAGATGATTCTCAATCCACTTGAGAATGGTGCGGAGCTTTTCCAGGAGAGTCTTAGGGAAGCTTCCGATATCGTTTTCCCAGATTGCAAATTGATTCGCCAGCTCGAGCGCGAAGAACGCACTGCTGCTGCCGACTGCATCCGTCAGTGACCACTGCCGCGACTGGCTGATTGTGGCGGCATCGTCACCGGTGCTCGAAACGAGGTTGGAATCGAACGCGAAAGAAGTGACGCCGCGCTACCACCTGGACTGAGACCATTGCCGTCATGCCCCTGTGGCGAGCCAAAAACTCCCGTCGTAAACGCTGTTACCCTGCAAAGACGCGGGTTGTTTGAGATCGCCGCTCGCTTCACTCATCAACATAGCCACATTGCAAATCAGGAATGGCCGTTGAATACGTTCGCTGTTGACGGAATCGGCGAACAGGTACGCCGTTTCCGGTTTGAGCGCGGGATTCGCGCTCACGATCTGATTCCAAGTAGTCTCGTTGTAAGAAAATGTGTCGGCGGGCGTCAGATCCGTGCCGGACTGCGATTCAAATAGCTGTGAGGCTGACAGAATGTTCAGTGCGACCAGCGTCTGCCAAAGCATGTTCGCCGGGACACCAAGCGAATTCCGAAGCACAAAGGCCGAGAGCGCCAGAGCATCCAGCGAAAACCATTCGCAGCTTACCGGTACACCTGCATTTCCTGCCGGTAGGCTCTGGAGTTGGCCAAGCGTCAGAGTTCCTTGATCGGCCACATAGGAACCGAGAAATGCGCTATCGCTCGGTCCCTTCGTCGGCAGATACACGTAGGGCACACCCAGCCATGAGCCGGCCGATACCGTAGCGAGAGCTTTAACCTTGTCCAGCAGACCTAAGTAATTGAGGGCCTGCAACTGTCCCATACCCGCGCAGAGTGCGCGCGAGCCCCCTCCGGAAAGGCAGACTCCAACATTGCCCGGAGTCCAAGGCTGCGTCGAGTAAAACTGCTTCACGCTCAAAGGAGGCGTGGGAGTGACAACGACGTCAAACGTTGGTGTGGCCATGGTCTCTTAGCGAAACTCAGCTGTTCGACTTCCTGAACTGCGGCCCGAAAATGCCCTCTCCGTCGTCCCGCGGAATCTGCTTGCTCAAAAGATTCGTAGCGTCTGTCTTCAATTGATCCATCGCCGCAATGGCCGCCGTAAGCGCCGCCTTATCACCGTTCGCCCACGCCTGATCCAGGTATTGCAGCATCGCAGTGAAATCCCGGTCCACCGCCAGCACCTCTTGCGGCGGGTCCGTGTACCCGCCCAGAGGAACCGGACTCATCGGGTAGACTTGCGGGATCGTGATCGCATCTCCCGTCCAGTCGCCTGTTTTGGTCTCGGGGTCGTACACATACTGCTTTCGGAAATAGATCTCACCGAACGCATAAAAGTGCGCGAGTTTGCCGGGCGCGTAGAACGGGTACCGCGGTCCGCCTTCGCCTTCCGTCTGAATCGTCTTGATTGCCTGCAGTGCTTGCGGTAATGTGTCCACGACGAACACCGCTGGATCGGCGTACTTAGTCTTGTACGTGAGCTGCTTCGCTGTATCGTATGGCACATTCGGAATAGTCTCGAAACCTTCCCGAATCGCATCGTAGAACTCACCGATCGAGGGGAACGTCTCCGCAGCGGCAGTTACCGGCGGCTTCGGAACCGGATCTTCTGGATACTCGATCTGCATGCACATCCGCACGAACGACTCGTAATCAGTAAACCCAAGCTGCACCTCAAACTTCGGATCGCACGGAAAGAAGGAAGAGTCGCATTTGGGACGCACGCCTCCCGGCAATTGCCCGGGATAAACAATCGCGTCATATCCGTCGAAGATCTCCGGCTGGTTCCCAGTCGCCCGCAGCATATTACAGGCCAAGCCGAAGTGCGTCATTTCCTGGAATACGATATTCAGAATTAATTGAGAAGGAACTGAACTCTGCTTCGGATCCTTCAACGAGTACAACCCGCACAGGTAAGGCGGCAACGTTGAGAGCTCCAATTCCAGCGCAGACTGCAGCATGGCCCGCAGCCAATGCAGGTCCCGCTTCGGCTTGGGTTGTCCCATTAGCTCGACAATCTTGAGGTTCTGGATGGGCGCTTGCGATTCGGTCATTGCTGTTATCCTAATGAGTTCATAGGGCAATCTAGTTGAGATCGGATTCAGCTTGGCAGCCAGAGGACAAATTCCGGTTCGTCCTCCAGGGCAGGAATAAAGGGATTCGAGCCGCTCACAAAGGGAGGGCTCCCTCCGTTTGGGTTTGGCTGAAATTGCTAGACCGCCTTTTTGTTGCGCAGGGCAACGTACAAATTCCCGGAATCATCAAAGGTCATTCCCGAAACTGCTGAGTCCTTTGGAATCGTCAGGTTCAGATCCCGCAATGTCAATGCGACTGAATTTGTGTAGTTCGATGGAGGTGCTGGGTAAGGCGGTGGAACACTCCCTCCCGCGAACTGATTCGGCGTCGGACTTAACGGACGGTTCTGCGGCGGTGCGACCAAAGGCCCAGAGAAAACCGAGCCTTGAGAACCGACATAAATGTTTCCATTTTGCACAGCCAGATGAATCGGACTCGAAATCTCAGCAGAACCCCAGGGCACTCCAGTCACAGGGTCGTACATGCGGACCGCATTGCCAGTCTCGTCTGCCACGTACAGCACTCCATTCGCAATCACCAGATCACGCACGGAATTCTGAACCTTCTGCTTTGGTTTTTGGTGCTCATTATCGGTGCCGCTACCTTCCTCATCCAACGAACTCAGCGTGCACGAGAGGCCGCCCCACTCTGGCGCTACAATTATCTGGTTTGGAATCTCACCACCTATCTCCGCAGTAGGGACAAACGCACCCGGCAGTAGGCCTGCATTCCCAATTGGGCTGTGGGCCTGTTGCAGAGCCGCTTGCAAGGCCAGAAGAAAAGGCGACTCCGTACCATTCCCGGACTGAGTTGTCCTGTACGGCTCACTCGATACAACCATCGCCACGATATTCGTGTCCTGGTTGGATACGTATCAGGATTGATACATGCTGTTCGGCAAATCCGGGTCGGATACGAGCCGGTACGTGCAGGAGAACGGATGGTCTATGGCAAGCGAACTGCTAATGAAGAGAGATTGAAACGTGTATGACAGCGAACCTTGTAAATCTGAAGAGAAGCACAACACATCGCTCTGGTCTTTGCTTCCATTTACAACGTACAAATAGCCATTTGCCAGCGTGAGCCCGCGGAGTTCGCTCAGAGTTTCTTTCTGCGGGTTCAGAATGTTTTTCAGAGGTGGGTTGCTAGGGTGTTCTTCGTCGTAAGCCCAAACGTTATTGATCGGGTCGGGGAATCTCTTTGGTTGGTGAACCACCGTGAAAGGTGACGAGTAGCACTCGGATATTACATCACCCTTTTTCCCCGCAGGCAATCGTGCCAAATGGAACATAATTCCCATCGGCACTGTCACGTTGCGTAATAGAAGAGCTCTCTTGGGGAACAACTGATTGCCAGCGAGGAAGCGATGGCTGAATCCGATGCCTCTATCGGGATCTCAGGCGGCTGTAATCTTCTGCCATGACTCAAATCGACGCTGCCGTTCCGTTTGGTAGTCCGCAGCAGAAAGGAGATGTCGCTTCGGTCGGAAGTGGGCTGCCACGATATCGTGTACTTCGAGAAAGCGCTGCGCATGCTCCGAAGATTTGAACCGCTTCATGCGGCGCTCTCGTTGTCGGGTCGGTTGATGGGAGTTCTCCGCTCGATTGTTTAAATATCGGTTCTGCCGATGAGCGACTCGTGGCAGAACTAGTTTCTTCGCAGCGCCATAGCTTCGAAGCTTATCCGTAATGATCACGCGTGGCCGACGTCGACTGCTCCGCAACAGCTTACGAAAGAATCGCATCGCGGCAAAACGATCGCGCTTCGGTTGCACCAGAATGTCAATGACGGCGCCCTGCTGATCGACAGCACGCCAGAGGTAGTACTGCACTCCGTTGATCTTTAAAAACACTTCGTCCAGGAACCATTTATCGCCCAGCTTGGGCCGCCGGCCGCTTCAGTTTGGCCGCATACGCCGCGCCGAACGTATCGCACCAGCGGCGGATCGTCTCGTAGCTCAGTTGGATTCCTCGATACGCCATCATGAGTTCTACTTCGCGCAGACTGACCGAAAGGTTGAAGTACAACCAGACGCATTGAGAGATGATCTCCTTCGGAAATCGATACCCGCGATACGGATTGGCTGGCATCTAACCAGGATCACACTCGGTCTCTGTGACAGTGCCCTTCACACTCCAAATTTACTGCTTGGAGGAAGGCACTGTTTTCTGTAAAGTAGGAAGTGCAGTACAGCCGGGGACGGCGATGACTGCCCAAGAATGAGGGTCCGGGGAAACTCGGACCCTTCTACTTTTTAAGGCGGCCGGCTCAGGCCGCCTCCTGCTGGTCATCTTGCGCAGGCTCTGCCCTCATCACGTTGATTTCTCCATCGTCCTCCTCGTAGCACGCTCCGCAAATCAATTGCGTGTCCGGCTTGGCCCAAGCGTTCGCGCCACAGGTGGGACAGGTGTATTTCGTCTTGCTGGCCGCCTTCTTCTTGCGCTCTCCTCCATCGAACGGGACAGACTGCCAGTTCAATTGAAAACCGGTCGCAGCGATCTTCGCGTAGGCTACTACTACTGTGTTATAAACCAGACAAAATGGTGTAGAATTGTTTTGTGGGAAAGAAAGCTTTCGAGCCAGGCTCACAAGAGAAGCGCTTTGCGGCCTACATGGAAGGCTTAGCCAAAGCCGCGGGACA
>JALYVD010000162.1 GCA_030853405.1 Acidobacteriota bacterium
GCGTCCAAGGCGGCTGGATCGGTCCACAACCCACATTGCCCGTCGGCCATGGCGCACTGGGCGATCGCAGCTGCAAGAGGCCGGGGTGCTTCGGTCAGCGGCATTTCCGCGAATCGAGTGCCCTCAAAAACCGGTCGTAGCAGAGACAAGTCGTGTGAAATAAACTCGTACTCCGATAAATCCAGGGTCGCGAGCCAAGCCGAGAATTTCATCACGATCTCAGGCGAGAGGGCACGCATTTCGGCGTCATAAACAGCCCCGAATATTTCGGTGCGCCTCGCATCCAAAACTACCGCCCGGTTTTCGTGGCTGCCAAACGTACTTAGCGCTCGCAAGTTGGAAACGCCGACAGCAGGCTTGCCCGTCGCCTCGGCCAGTCCCTTCACGGCAGCCAAATCCAATCGAACTCCGGTGAACGCGCCGGGTCCGGTTGCGCCTGCGAAGCAATCCACATCCTGCAATCGCAAACGCGCTCCTGCCAGGACCTCTTCGATAGCGGGAAAGAGCAGATGCCCAAAGCCATCGCGCGATTGCAAACTCAATTCGGCTTTCGTTTCGTCATCGACGCGCACAGCCAAGCTTCCGAACTCCGAAGTGGTGTCGATAGCCAGAATCTTCACGGCGTCAACCGGTACACGCGATCCACTTCATAGGCCTTCCCGTTCGCGTTGATCGCCAACAGCCGGATATTCAAATTCGCAGAAGGCTGCTTGATTAGACTGCTTGGAATACTGAACGTCCCCGAAGGCCCGATTCCCAGCACGCGCGCCCCTCCACCACCCGCCACAATCTCGCCCCACCACACATACTGCATCGATCGCGTCGCCCGGTTCGCACGCGTCAGTTTCAGACTGAACACTTGCGGAATGGCGCTGTTCAGTTCGTTCCCCGCCGGATCGACGATCTGAAACGGAATCTTCGCTGAATCCAGTTCCGGCTCCTGAACGGGCGGGTCTTCGGATTCGAAACGAACCGAGCGGGCCATGGCCTCCTTGTGTCCCTCACGCTCACAATCCAGAATCCAATCATGCGACGTGTCCGGAGTCGGACGGCTCAAAACTTCGCCTCGATAATCCTTGAGCGGAATCTCCTCGCCGTCGATTGGATTCACCCAAACCGGATTGTATTTGTGTCTCTCAAGGGTGATCTCAAGAATCCCGGGCGTTTGCGCATAGGCAATAAAACCCACCTCCATCAGACCCACCGCCCGCGCGCCATCAACATCGAAGTACGGTTCAAATTCCCAATGCCGCGTATCCGAAATCACCCGATGCCACACCTGCAGAGCCTTCACATTAGCCGGGTTCTGAAGGGCTTCGTAAGAGACGCTCGGGTACTCCCCGTTTGTCGTGCAATTCCATAGTTCATGCCGAAAGTCATCCGGGGCCGTCGCTCTCACGATGTGGATCTCTGGCGCTTCGGTGAACTGATGTTCTACGGCAGCCAACTCAGGATGAGGCGACGCTTCAATCAAGTAATCCATCCATCCATCCGCCAGCAACGGGGATGACGTGTCCCGCGCATCCGTCGAACGCGGATGATCGTACGTATCGTCCTGCTTCAGCTCTTCCCCGATCCCCTTCAGCAGTTCTCTCGACCCCACCACGTCTTCAAAATGTTCGATACCTTGCCACGTAACGTTCAGGCCGCCATAACGCGCAACCAGATAACGAATCAGCTGACCGCGCTTGTCGTAATCGTTCAGAAATCCCGTCTTCACAAACGAGTCGTCCGCCAGAATCAGATCCAGCGTAAAACCACGGCTCGCCGCCGCCAGAATCTTGTCATCGAGGTCCTGGAAATAGGCCTCATTGGGAAGGTCCCCGGAGAGTGGCTTCTGCTTTGCACCCATAGTCAATAGAGTGCCGCGAATATGCGTAAATCCATCGTGTTTGCGCGCATCCAGCCAGCTTTCAAGCGCCGCCTGATCGAGCGCGAGAAACGGAACCGCCGCTGCCATCCACAGATGCGGCTGCTTGTTCATCGTTCGCCAATGCCGCACATTCGCAACACTAATAAACCCGGGACTGCCGCTCTCGGCAACTGCGAAGGTCGCTTCCTTGTCGTTGTACCGCTTGATGGCGCCTGTCACGTGATACGTCCAGGCCCCCGGTTCAGTTGGTGTGAAGCGAACCCGAACGGCCTGTCCACCCGTCCAGTAATCGCGAATCAGGTAGGTCTTATGTTGGGGCGATCGAAACTCAACGTGCAGAATCTCATTCTTGTAAGGAACGGTCTCGGGCGGCAGTTCCCCGGTCTTCCATTCGAAGCTCAGTTCACACGCCGAAAACGCCCGCGCGCCTGTCGAGCAATCCGGCAGTGCCGCAGCCCGTACCAGCAGTGCCGTTATCAAGAAAAGGCCCAGTTTCGAAAGGCCCATCAAACGCATACCCTCAGAATACATTTGTCCAGTACTTAGCCCTTTTTGGCAGCGCTCCAATAGCCGCAGTGCCAAAGACGCGAGCGGGATGAAACAAATTTCGATAGTTCTGTTACTAATCTGCTGAACGGGAGAACTTAGGTACTTGCCTCCAGGTTCAGCCGTCTCTACAATCAAGGGAAAAGGGAAAGTAACCCTTTCGAAAATAAATTTCGACCGGGTTGTCGATAAGAAACAGCGAGGCTGCTTATGGACATCGTTGGTGATCGTAAGTTTTTAGAAGTTCCAGGCGGCAAGACTCATGAATTACCGCCCCTGCTAGTGAAGACTGCGCCCGAAATGAAACGGCTTGACCGGATGATGGGCATCGCAAACCAGATTATTGAACAAGAGGACATGGTACCGTGCACTTCCGGCGACTTGATCGTGGACGACGATCTGCTGGAGCGCCGCAAAATGGACATGGCGCTTAACCTTGTGGATCAGTACTTTGGGTTGCTTAGTCACTGGCACTGGGGCGACGCGGTTGTCGAATGGATACGTCAATGCGAGATCACTTTCGGCACGCGTCTGGAACTGCGTAATCTGCTTCGCAGCGATCTTTGGCCTCACGCCGGCCGCAGCAGTTTTGTCACTCTGCTCGAAGACAAATCGATCCAGACGAAAGGCGTGGCGCTGGAGAAGGCCGTGGGTTTGCGGCTCACCTTCCGAGAGATGCCCTCTATTCGGTGCTGCACCGACCAGCTTTTGCTTTATCTCAACGACACGCTGTTCCCAGGCGCTTACCGCACGTGGTCGGAAAAAACTCCGTCTCCAGTTTGCTCACTGCCGCCCGAACGGTTTCAGTTTGAGGTAGTGGATATGTCGGTGTCGTTGCACTAACAGCCGTTCCGCTCAAGCGCGTGTACGTTGTAGAGCCCTGTTCAGTGGCTGTCGCCGCTGTGAATCATTCACGTGCAATTTGCAATTTTGGTGGCCTCGGAGAGGGTCGAACTCTCACACCCTTGCGAATACAGGAACCTAAATCCTGCGCGTCTGCCAATTCCGCCACGAGGCCGTGCTTA
>JALYVD010000165.1 GCA_030853405.1 Acidobacteriota bacterium
ACCGTCTTCCCCTTCGGCGAACAGATCGCGGCGAACGGGTCCGCCTTCAGCCGCATACTGTGTAAGGCTGACAAAGCGTACAAACTTATCAGAGGCTGGAATCTCATCGTGGGACAGCATCCGGCGAATGGTTTGGGCCTTGTGGTCCCATGGCTGCAATTGCTCCCAGACTTCTTGTTGTGTTGAATGGTCGTCGGTCAGTGTGAACGCTTGCAGCAAGTCAAGGTTGATCAGGCCGTCTCCATACTTCTGCAAGAGGATCGGACTGACACGCGCGAGGGCGAGGCGGCGGCTGACAACGGCATCCGTGACACCAAAGCGGGCGGCTTATGTGGCGTAGTTGATTATGTGATCTTCAGCGCCGACGCTGTAGTGAGGACGATGCGCCCGACCTCCAAAGACCACATAAGTAGAACCTTGTTAGATCGTCCGCAAGAACTGCATCAGTCCTTCCGATGACTTCAGGGTTGTTCTTTTGATGTCTGGAGTCTGACATCGATCAAGCGCACGCGCCTTGGCTTCGAGATCGATATCTGCATAGATTTGCGTTGTGTCGATGGATACATGACCGAGCCAAGCGCGGATTGTATTCAGATCGACGCCAGCTCGCATAAGGTGCGTCGCCGTAGAGTGGCGCAGCGTGTGTGGGCTGATGCGCTTGGTGAGCAGTGAAGGCGTACTCTTTCCGGCCTGAGCAACGCACGTTTTGACAAGCGTATAGATGCCGAAGCGGGTAAGCGGTTCGCGGCGGCGATTCAGGAAGACGCGTTGTTCGGGTGGACGATCTTTCACGAGTTGCTCCAGCTCCAGTGCCGTCTTTTGCCACAGCGGGCATCGTCGCACCTTCCCACCCTTGCCCAGGATGCGCACGCTAGCAGACAGTGGCTGCCGTGCGTTCAGTTCCAGATCTGCGATACAGAGATTTGCAGCTTCACTGGCCCGTGCGCCCGAGTTGTAAAGGAACAGCAACAGCGCATAGTTGCGCTGTCCATGTACGTTTGTACGATCCGGTACGGCCAGCAGCACTTCGACCTCGTGCTTTTCGAGGTAGGCCATCAGCTCCTGCACCGTTTTTTTGAAAGGCACCGTCCGAACTTCTCCTGCCCATGCAACATGCTGAGGGCTATGCTCTGCAATGAAACGTCCCAGCGCGTGGATAGCGGCCAGCCTTTGATTGCGCGTCGAGATGCTCACCTTTCGGGTCTGCTCAAGATGAGTAAGGAAGGCGCGGACTCGGTTCGCAGAGACATCGACCACCTGGAGATGATCTAGTGGCCTTTTTGCTTGTTCCGCCACGAACGGAAGCAGCATGGTGAGCGTGTCCCGGTAGCTTTGCTGGGTGTTATACGACAGGTTGCGCTCATGAACCATGTGCTCCAGAATGAACCGGCGGAGCCAGGGGCCGAGCAACTCGCGCTTATCCATGAAGCACCTCCTCCGCGTAGCCCTCGAAACGGAGCGACGCTTCTGCCAGAAGCTCAGGCGTCATGGTCAGATAGCGTTGCGTGCCTTTCAGACACACATGGCCGAGATGGGTAGAGAGACCTGGAAGCAGACTCTGCACATCCGCGCCTGTCCGATACCATGCCGTAAGCCGATGTACTGCGAAGGTGTGGCGGAGATCGTGTAGCCGTGGTTGATAGCGGGTATTCTGGCGCTTCACACCCACATGATTGCGGAGCCGGAGAAACGCATCTTCCAGTGCCCAGTACACTACAGCGCTGCCATCCATATATGTAAAGAACGGGGCGGCATCGCTGCGATCGCACTCTTTCTGCTGGCGATTGTGGCCGTACTCTGCAAGCACACTGCATAGTTGGGTGTTGAGAGCGATACGCCGCGTCTTGTAGAACTTGCTCACGCCGATTGTCAGTGTCAAAGCGGATAAATCAACGTCCGCGCAAGTCAGATGCAGGGCTTCGCTCGCACGCAGACCTGCGCCGTAGATCAGTAACAGCATGGCTCGAAACGTGATCGGCTCCAGCTTCAGCCACTTCTTCTGATAGCTGGTCACTCCGTCCAGCAGCCTCTTCAGCTCTTCCCGTGAATAGATATATGGCACGAAGGGAACCGGCTCTTTGGCGCGACGAACTGGAACAGGAGAGCGATCCGTATAGCCTCGCCGGATGGCGAACTCCCAGAAGCCTTTGAGCGCATCGTGTTTCCGGTGCCAGAATAAGGTCACTGGTTCCGCTTTGCGTCCAGTCAGATAGCGATTAACATTCGTGGATGTCACCGCCGCCACGGCAACCGCATCCCCCATTTGTTTAACAAACGCACGAAGTAGTGTTGCTTCCGTCTGGAAGCGCATGCCCATGGACTGCTTCAGAGCGACATACTCCAGATTGGCTAGTTTGAGGTTCATAGCAGACCTCCCAGATCAAGCTCCGCCACTTCCCGTAGCCGTGGCATGTCCACCTTCGCGTACACGCGCGTCGAGTCGGCTGAACTGTGCCCAAGATGCCCTCCCACTTCCGTTAACGTCAGGCCTTGAGCAAGCAAGTGAGTTGCACAGGCGTGCCTGAGGCTGTGAGGGCCGGTGCGCGGGGACTCGATCTTCAGCCGCTTCATTCGATCGCCGACGATGGCATACAGCCCGCCAGGATTGAACTGCCGATGCGGAGCGCGGAGTCTTAGGAAAAGTGTTTCAGACTGACACTTTGGTCGTACCTCTTGCACGTATCGCTCTAGGGCCTCAGCCAACATCGGGATGACAGGACAGATCCGCGCCCGACGCTGCTTGGTGAGTGGGATGGTCAGAGTTCGGTTATCCCAGTCCACATCGCACAACCGGATGCCCCTTACCTCGCCGATGCGCATTCCATACACGGCAAGCAGCAACAGAATCGGGCGATCCCGTATATCGTAGGGATAATCGGTTTCTGTGCTAGCCAACAGGCGTTGCACATCCGGCCACGACGGCCCCAGAGGAAGAGACTCATGGCGATACAAGCGCGGGCCATGGATTTCAGCGCCGATTCCCGGCTTTGTCCACCTTTGCGTCTCGGCGTATTTGAAGAAACTGCGGAGGACGTACGCCATGGCATTGATACCATGCCGCGTCCATCCCCGCTCTCCAAGATGCGCAAGGAAGAGTTCCACATCTGCCAACCGCATCTGTTTGAGAGTTTTGCCCGTCGTGTATTTCAGGAACTTGGGGAGCTGACTCCCTGCGGTCTTGACGGTCGATTCTGCAAGGCCTCGCTCTTCTGTCATGTACCGGTAGTACGCGTCAAGTTTGGCTTGATGCGGAGTTGGAGGACGGCTTGACTCTTGCAACCGTCCGGCAAAACGTAGCCAGCAACAAGTGACCAGCCGGAACTCCTTCTCGGTTTGCTCCGGACCTTTCGCCATCAGGTTTAGATAGCGACGATGGGCCCATGCCCTTGCTGCTTCTTCAACTGCCGCGCGCGCTACTGGGCTGCTATCGTCCAGATTCAGGTACACAGCCGAACGATAGATTACGCCTGCATTTGCCCGCAGGGTGTGCAGCGTTGCACCACCTGCAGCCAGATGCTGTAAATAAGCCAATCGAGATTGTGCCGCAGGACCGCTTTCGTGCCGAGCAGCGGTACGAGCACAACAATATAGGTTTTTGAACATGTGAGTTCTCCTATTCAGAGCATCACCTGTCCAAAGGCATCCGTCATTTATGTTGTGTTTGTTCTAGAAGCAATGCTCTCGATATAGGTTGGATTGCTTCGCAACAGCCCGTCAGCCTCGAACTGCACATAAGCAATCAGACAACATAAGCCGCCTTATGTGTTTAGCTACATAAGGCGGCGATGTCGGTGACGGATTTGCCTTTCTCAAGAAGAGACTGGAAAGCGTAAAGTTCGTCTACCGGATTCATAGAAGCTCTGACCACGTTTTCCGTAAGGCTGATCTCCGGCAAGTCGGCTTCCTTCGGAGCAATTCGGCAGGGTACGGGCCATGTGTCCGTCATGTCGCCGTTGGTGACCAGGTGCGACAAGGCGAGAAGTCGGCGGTGTCCTGCAATGACGGCGTATTTACCGCGAGGCCGTTTGACGACAACCAGATTTTGCAGTAGTCCCACCGAAGAGATAGAGGCGGCGAGTTCGCCGATTCCGTCCTCCGTTCCGCTGGTGCGAACGTTGCCGTTCCAAGCCAGCAGTTTATTCAGCGGGATCTCGACGGTGGCGAATGAGTCATTTGTGTTCATGGTGATGGGTTCCTTTTCTGAGTGATGGGTGAAATGGCTTTACTGCGCGACAACTTCACTGCTTTGTAAAGCGGTGATGATTTCGGCAGCAGTGGACTGAATGAATTGCAGGGAAGCCGCGAGTGTGGCGGAGTCACCTGCATACAAAGCGATGTAATCGGCGGCGGCATTGTTGGTATCGAGGCCAATCGCTTGGCAGACAACGAAAGCAACCGCTTCGGCTTCGGTCTCGCGGATGGTCTTGGTGGTTTCCGTCCGGCGTTCTGCCTTATGAAGTCTTTCGTGAGCGTACTCGTGAACCAGCGTTGAAAATTGTTCGGCGGCTAACATCTCCGGTAGCAAGGTGATCTTTCCGCCTTGCGACATCCCTCTGGCAGGTGCGATGGCGGTGTTGTATTCGAGGGTGATGCCGTTGGCGCAAACCAGAGATTTGAGGCTCTCCAGATAATGCTGCGGATCACCTTGCACGGTGGCAAACTCCGGCAGGTCATCGCCATCCGTTTGTTCAATCGCAAACACGTAGGTTTTTTTGAAGGCGACCAAGCGCCGTTCCGTAGACTCTTCGTGGGGTTCTGGTTTGGTGTCCCGTGTATCATTCGCTTGCCTTTTCTTGCAAATGACTGGGGCTAAGATGGCGATACCTTTTTCACCCTTGCGGACGTGGCGACCGAGACCAAGCCAAGAATGGAATCCAGCAACCTGAGTTGCATCGGGGCGCTGCATGGAAATCAAAAGGCAATTACCCCATGAGTACTTTGTGAAGCGAGACATAATTTTGAGGTAGGCGGTGAGTGCTTCGCTCTTTCCGGCTCGGAGAGCTTCAGACAGTTGCGCAAGCGCCTGAGAAGCGAGTTCGGAAGCTGTGGTTTCAGTGTTCATTTTGTGTGTTTTCCTTTTACTAAATGCCCCCGCGGCGGAGGGGTGAAAGGACTCCCCACGCGTCTGGCAAGCGAAATCACAAGATTTGTTGTTACTGTTTTCTAGATTTGGGGTGCATCGCATGCACCCCTGACTACCCGGCGAGGGGCGGTGGGTAGCAAAGGCACAGTCAGGGGGGACCACCCACACTTGGAGCGAAGCGGAAAGTGCGGAGCATAGCGGAGGCCTGGCAGCAAAGCGAAGGCTGGGGGATGACTTGCCTGCGCGAGGAGGCGGCGCCTCCTTAGCTCTGCTTTGTCTTGCTGGGCGGCTCTGCGTTACAGAATGCGACTTGGAGCCGCAGGAGATTCATCCAAAGATCTTGAATTCACATTGACGTGAAAACGAAGTGACATTCGCAACCGGGGCGATAGAACGCCAGAAGTCGCTTGTCCGTAATCCGTGTTTCCCGAGCACGTAAAGACAGATAAACACTGCGAGACCGGGAGGACATTTCCGCGTCCATAACCAAACTGATACCCTTAGCTTCAAGCCAATTCGACAGAGTGCCATGCGCCACAACCGTTCCGTTCCTCCCTGCCCTGTGATTCCCGTTCTTTTATTACCCTGATCCCGGTGTTGCAGCGTCTTGGTTGGAGAAAGCTTTTGGCTTTACAGTGCGTTTGCGGATCGCGAATCACCGTATCCAGATGCGCGCCGGCGAGGGCTGCTTCACGATCGCCGAGGGCAATGCGGTGCCGAACTATTCGTGCGTTGTTCAGGTACGCATCGACGACGCGTTGGGACACTGTGAGCGCGCGCGGCTGGCTGGCGCTCACATTCTTTCGGAACCGAAGGACCACGCTTACGGCGAGCGCCAATACAACGCAGAGGATTTCTATGGACACAGATGGGATTTCACGGAATCGATGACGGATGTTGAACCAGAGAGTTGGGGCGGCACGTCCGTGAACCTGTAAAGTGGCTTCGACTTTGGGCGCGGACTAAGGACGGATTAGCCGTCCCTTGCCGACAAGGCAGGATCTATTCGATTACAAAAAGATTCCGTGCCTCGTGACTGCAGCATTGCCACTTCCGCTCCGCCCTAACCTGGGCCATGGATCCCAATTCCTTCGAGACCACGAGGCTTCAAGTGTCAAAATCCATCATGTTAAATTTTTGGCGAATCACGCCGCAACCGGCTATCAGGAAGAGCGAGGGGGTGGCGGAAGCGGTGGAACGACAACGCCCTGCTTCGCAGCGCGGATAGCGCTCTCACTTTTGCAGGTGCTGATTAACTGAGTAACCCGGCCGGGATCGAAACGGTCAACTCTCTTTGGGTCAAAGAAGGATAATTCTTGAACCATATCTCGCACGCGCTTAGCTTGATCTGAACTGCCGGGGCAACGTGACTTCATCCGTCCCTCGGCGATCTCGCTTAATAACCGTTTTGGGTCCGAGTGGTTGACTCCCGTCTGAAGTACTGGCAGCAAATTATTTAGCTCTGAGGCGCGCTTCTGGAGTTTTTCAACGGACAAGTGCTGCGGATAATCAGGAAAGATAGAATGCGCCAGTCGAAGCAGATACTTGGCGTCATCGTACGAGCGAATAGCATCATCGGCCACAACGCCCGAACCGAAATACATATTGGTGAAATCATTCTGCATCATCGGGTGCCGTGCACTCTCTGAAATCATGCAAACAGCAGAGATAAGGCTGCTCTCAGAGACTCGTGGCTGACATTTTGGCGCTCTCCGAGTACGAGGAAAGGCAGACTGCGGAATCTAGGTCCCGCTTCCGGAACACAATGGCACGCGGGCCAGCGTTATCACGCTGGAATGTACACAGACCCTGCTGGCCGTGGCCGGCACCTAACCAGGTCAGAACCTTCACGTCCTGTTTTCCGCCAGTCTCCTTCTCCTAGGCTAGTCTTGAAGCTCTGGCTGTTCTGGTCTTGAAGAACATAGATCATGTCAGCGCCTTGAAAGGCCATGATGTATTGGTCGACAGCATTCATGAACAGGTTAACGGTTCCCTTTGATACCGTCACCCTAAGTTGAAGGATGCTGCCCTGATTGATCGGTTTTAGAATCACGTCATTCCGGATGGAATCAACACCGGGCGCGATATCCCATCGAATCCTGAAGATTCAAATCAAAGGTATTTTCCACCTGCTGCTCCCCGTTCTTACTGCGGACTGACAAGCGTCACGATCATAGTCGATTTACTGAATTGATGCGGGTGATCGCCGGTCCAGCCACTGCCGATTCGTTGACCCACCGATCGTGGAAGCATACCTGAGATGGCAAAGGGGCGAGACGAGCACCAGCGCCAGCTCCACGCCCGTGAGGTTGCGAATCGTGTAGGCCTCGCCCTTCCGAGAAATAGAACCCGCCCTAATCGGCAAGGGACGAGAAATCCAAGGTCGCTGACGCTACTGATGCAAGGAGAATTCGGACGGCAACGCTGCCTCAAGATTGATTTGTTCTCCGGTGATGGGGTGGTGGAATTTTAGATATTGAGCGTGCAGGAAATATCCTCCATCGCCGGGGAGGGCGGGGAGATTTTCAAGAGGCTGGCCGGTTAAGCCGTACAGAGGATCGCCTACCAGGGGATGGCCGATGGATGCCAGATGGATTCTGATTTGATGAGGGCGGCCCGAATTTAGGATTACCTCAAATGTTGTGGTGCTGATAGTGCGTGAGATCACCTTTGCCAATGACTTTGACGGTTTGCCACTTGGGTTGGCTGCCCACACGGAACCGATGAGCGGGTGCGGTACGGGGCCGATCGGTGTGAGGATTTCGTAGGCGTCGTGCTGTGCAATGTTTTGAGCCAGCGCCCGGTAGATTTTTTGAATTTTGGGTGTGTTCCAGTTTGCGAATAGATTAGAAGCCGCCTGCGGTGTTTTGGCGAAGAGGACGATGCCGGTGGTGGCTCGGCCCAACCGGTGGACAGGGTTTGCGTTGGGGGTTTGCTTTTGCACCAAGCGCAGGAGGGTGTTCTCCATGAAGCCGCCGCCGGGGAGAGTGGGCAGCCCGCTGGGTTTGTTGACGGCCAACAGATGGGGGTCTTCAAACAAGACTTCGAAGTGCTGAGGGGAGTCTGGTTCGATCCAGGGTGGACGGTTCCAGACAAGGGTTTGGCCTAAAGTGACCGATTCGCTTCCGGTGGCGGTGACGCCGTTGAGGGTGACTTCGCCGTTGTTCAGTTTTTGTTCCCAGGCTTGTGGGGTTGAGTGGGGGTAAAGGCTTGCCAAGTGGGAGAGCAGGGTTGGTCCATGGTATTTGCTGCTGATGATTGTGGTGTAGGCATAGCCCCGGTTGAGCATGTAGTTTGAGGGTAAGCTATTGCATCTCGGGCGCGGCGGCCAGGAGGCTTTTTGCGATCCAATCGGCGCGAGGGAGCCCAGACTGGCCTATTGCTTTTTCCCTTTCGATGTCATACTCGACGCGGCGAATAGAGAGTGTGGGCGCCAGTGAAAGGTTTTGAAACCTCCCACGGGAAAAAGATCTGTATGCTGCATGTTGACGAAGGTTCTATCCCTGTAAAGACAGTTACCGAGCTTTGTACCCCATTGTCAATTTGACTAAACCCGTCGGGAATACGTACTGTACGGCGGCATCTGGCACTTGTTCAAGGTCGATGCGTTGATGGGCGCTCTTCGCCTGGCTATCCAGGAAATTGAGAAGCTGAACTTTGGCAGAAAGGATTCTCGCGTGCTCCGGTTGCTGCGTAGGGAGCTTGCAGCTGCAGAAGTTGGGGCGGCGGCGGCGTTGCTCAAGGAATAATCCGCAGTTGTCAATCCGTCCCCCAGACTCGCCATGTACCAAGTTGGGCTAGAAGTCCGGTTCGCGTCCATCACCGCCAGCCGCCGCCACACTTATGTAATCCGGTTCATAGAATCGATGTGGTTTCGTTCGAACCCTTATCCTGGGAGTTTCTGGAGTACGCACTCGATCCTGCATGGTCTGCCCTGCGAACGCCGCGTTTCGAGCTTACTTAACGCTGCTATCCTGAAAACTCAACGGTCCGGAACCGAACAACAATTGATGCAGCATTTTTCCGAGCTCAATCTTTGCTCCGCGTTGCAGAACAACCTCGATAAGAACAAATTCGTCACTCCAACGCCCGTCCAGGCGCAGGCCATTCCGCCTCTCATGGAAGGCCGCGACGTCGTGGCGACCGCGCAGACTGGAACAGGCAAGACTCTGGCGTTCTCGATTCCGGTGATTGAAGCTCTCGCCGCCGTTCCCCGCACCAAAACAATAAAAGTCCTGATCCTCAGCCCCACACGCGAACTTTCCATTCAGATCGACGCGGCATTCCGCCAACTCGCCCACGGCATGCGCATTCGCACCGCCGTGGTTGTAGGCGGCATGAGCGAGACTAACCAGTTGCGCGATATCCAGGCCGGGGCGGAAGTGGTGATCTCGACGCCGGGCCGTCTCTGCGACTATCTGGAACGGCGGCTGATCAATCTTTCCCGCGCCGCCACTGTGGTTCTCGACGAGGCCGATCGGATGCTCGATATGGGCTTCCTGCCCTCTCTGCGCATCATCCTCGATAAGCTTCCGGCTAAACGCCACACTATGCTTTTCTCAGCGACGATGGAGCAATCTGTAGCGGGGCTAGTCGCAAGCTACGTGCACAATCCGATGCGAATCGCGGTGGAGGCGTGCGTACAAACGGCCGGCCGGATCGATCTCTTCTGCTACGAAGTCGCTCAGGGCTCCAAATTTGATCTCCTCGATCATCTGCTGAAGAATGAGAAGGGTTCTTTCCTTGTATTCGTGGCCACCAAAGAGGGCGCCGACAGGCTCACGAAATTTCTGGAACGAGGGAACCACAAGGTGACCTCGATCCACGGCGACCGCTCACAGAGCCAGCGGAACACAGCGCTGCAGGGCTTCAAGGATGGTGTTTTCCGTGTACTGGTTGCCACCGACGTGGCGGCGCGCGGGATTCATGTCGATGACATCGCGCATGTCGTGAACTACGATTTGCCGCAGGAGGCCGAATATTTCATTCATCGCGTCGGACGCACGGGCCGCGCCGGCGCGCGTGGTGCCTCCTGGACCTTTGTGACTCCGCTCGAACGCTCCGATGTGCGCAACTATGAGCGCACACTGGGGATTCAGGTGCAATATCGCGAACTGCCGTCCCTGCCGCGGCCCATCGGGCTCGTGACGGATGTGGAGGCGTTTTTGGCTTCGATGAGTACCAGCCCGCAGTCGGGCAAAGGGCCAAAGCCGCCAAAGACGGGAAGCTTACCGGCGCGCCGCCGGCGTCGCTGAATGATTTGTCCTCAA